>JAFLTJ010000004.1:10640-61051 GCA_022510465.1 Muribaculaceae bacterium | reverse complement strand
ATAGACTATGAAAACGGCAGTAGAAAAGCATATGAAATCAAATCCGGACAGACCTACTCATCAGATTATTTCAAGGGACTTATAAAGTGGAGTGCTTTATCCAAAAATTCAGTAAACCACAATTTTGTTGTTTATAATGGATCTCGGCAATACAAAACTTCCAATGGGATTGTCGTGCCATGGGAGATATTTGGCATATCCCGCTGACTCGCCCGTTACCGCGCGCCATTTCAGATGTCCGCCCGCGCCTACAACCGCATTCTCCGTGTGGCCCGCACAATAGCCGACCTTGACTACGCCGCGTGCCATCCCGACCTCGACTTCACCTCGGCGTCAGAAGAGGCGCTGCGGACCGCCGTGAACGCTCCCATCAGGCAACACCACATTGCCGAGGCCATCGGTTACCGTGCCATGGACCGTGCCTGCGTGGTGTGCCATGTTGCCAATGCAACTGAAATTTTGTATATTTGCAAAAAATCAAGCATGACAAAAAAGAACCAAGTACAATTGTTTAACGACAAGAGAGTGCGCACAGTGTGGGACAGCGAGACCAAAGGATTGTTGGCGATAACATTTACTGAATATGAATCAAATTGAGAGACTAAAGGGACACTGTGAAAGGATATATGGCAGGAATGTGTCCTCTCCCTCTGATTTTGCCGAGTTATCTCTTAAAATCAGAAAGGCCACAGGTCGCGATATCAGCGTTTCTACGCTCAAAAGAATTTGGGGGTATGTCAGTTATCCCCACAGTACCTCAAACGAAATTTTGTCCATTCTTTCGGCTTATGCTGGCTATAGGGATTGGCATGACTTTATTAATGCCACCTCTATAACCGATAGTTCTGATTTTATTGGGGCCGATATTGTTAAATCCTCTGAACTCTTGGCGGGAAATCGCCTACAGGTAGGCTGGAAACCTGATAGAATCTGTGTTCTTGAATACCTTGGAGCTTCTAAATTTAAAGTTATCGAAGCCCAAAACAGCAAATTAATCGAGGGCGACGTCATCTCTTGCGCGGTCATTGCAAAAGGCGAGCCAATGATTTGCCATGAAGTAACGCGAGAAGGCAAATTGATGGCCCAAGGATATATAGCAGGCAAAACCGACGGTATAATTTCGTTTCAAATAATTAAATGAGCGATTCTGAATTCTTTTCCAAGACCGACTTCTCGTTTACCGATACCTTTACCGACATCAGAAAGATTTACTCATCTGACACAGGTTTTACTGAAGTTTACGTCGCCAGGAAGGCTCTAAAACGCTTTGCACTCAAAGCGTTGAAACCTGAAGTCATTGACGACCCTTTTTATATCGGGTTGCTCAGAAAAGAATTTGAGATAGGTTTCAGACTCGAGCACCCTTGCATCGTTCACACCTATTCTTTTGAAGAAGTAGATGATCTGGGGCCTTGTATCGTTATGGAATGGATTGAAGGTGAAACTTTGGCATGGCACTTATCCAACCCGACTCTTGACGACCAAACGTGGCGCAACGTGGTGATGGAGCTTTGCGACACCCTTGAATATCTTAAAGCAAGACAGATTGTGCACCGTGACCTCAAACCGTCAAATATAATGTTGACCCACGATGGCAATCTACTGAAATTGATTGATTTTGGATTTGCTGATTCTCCCGAATACGGCTCGTTGAAACACAGTGGAGGCACCCGGACCTTTGCGGCTCCCGAACAACTTTCTAATTCAGAAATAAAATCCACAACCGACATCTTTGCGTTGGGTAAAGTCATGGAGATTCTGCCCATAAAGAAAAACAAAAGAGTAAGAAGACTGATTGCCAGGATGGGTTCAGAGCATCCTGAAGAGCGCCCGCAGAGCGCCGCCGAGATAAAAACGGAATTTACAAAAGCATTGTCGCGCGGTGCCGGGAATATCAATTTTTTCATTTTGGCAGCCATTGCGGTCGCGATGGCGATGGCGTTTGTGTTTTTTATAGTTCAACGAAACGCCAATCCCCCTATTAATGTCAATACTCAGCAATCGGTCGACACAGTCCTCGTTCAGGTCCCCTCGGTCGACACAAAGGCACCGGTTGAGGAAAGCGTAATCAACTCAAATTCTCCGGTAAAATTAGAAAAACCGGCTTCTGAACAGGAAGACTCATCGGCATTAAAAACATCCAAAAAAGTGGTTCACTGGATGATTATTCTTACTGCCCAAGAGACACGCCGGCTGGCCCAAAAATTGATAGAACAAGGAGACTCGCTTTGGGAGGAGCACACGCGGGCAGAAATAGGCTCGTGGGTAGACACTCAAACTGAATTGGTCCCTGAATTAAGAAATGCTTGCCACGAGAAAATTGAAAAAAGTATTGAGCAGATAAAAAGAGGGGGAAGGTATTAGTTCAAGTTGGTTCACGATTTTTACACTTTGACAATTGAATGTATTTTTGCAAAAAAGCCGCCTCATGTTTGGCATTTGCAAAAAAACATTTATTTTTGCAACAGGTTCCGGTGATATTTAGTTCATAATTCAAGACAGAGGTTTTGAAATTATCGGAATCGATGCCAAAGACAACTTGACCGCAGTTTCCTGTTTATCTAAATCGCCAAATTAAGACACAACGGTGGAAACGACCGGAAGAGGAGCCTGTCGGATAACGTTATGAATCGAGGAAGCTCAAGAGTTTCCGCGTCATGATAGTCCGACGTGAGGTGGCTTTTCTTCAAGTCCTTCCGTTAAGGTGTTTGGCGATACCTGATAAACAAGGACGCGAAGCAGTTGACGCCTCGCGTCTTTGGCTTTTTATAACAATTTTACTTTAACCTAAGATTTTTCAGAAATGCAAAAATTAATTTACATTCTACCGTTAGCTCTTATAACTCTTTGTATAACTGCTTGCGATGAAACACTCAGTGAGTCAGAGCTGAAAGTTATCGAAAAGAACCTTCCAGCTAAGATTTACGCTGAAAATATAGCAGGCAGAGTTGAATCGGTGTATGACTATCTTTGGGACGCGGTGGATGTGTATGCCGATCAATTGGGGGATAAGACGCAAAAAGACATTGATGAGTATAATGCCACATCGGCCCTGTTGGGCGGAAGTCTTTTTGATGTCAACAAACTGTATGGAAGCAGCGCCACGGAACAATACGCCAAACGATATTATAAGTTTACAGACTATGCCAACGACCACCGCGAAGACTTCGAAGAAGATTGTAAAAATATAAGCATAATACTTCAGAAACATCCCGAAGTGATAGATGATTTCTTTTCGGGTAGTTCCAATATCTCATTATCCCTTTTCCAAAAAGTTGAGGGAATCCCATCGGCAATAACAGCAGATCGCTTTGAAACCTACCGTTCGTTAGAATTAAACAAGAGTAACAGGTCAAAATGGGGTGAACTGGTAATGGGGACCATCAAAGAACCCCGCTATTCTCCCCTTGCGGTATTGTGTGCCATGGTGATACGCGTGGAGCGGCTCAAGTATCCCAAGCCGGTGTATGCCGTTTATAAGGAGGGGGAGGATTTCGATGATGAAGACGGCTGGGAAATAGGATATGATACCAAGCAAGCCTATTTCGTCACCTTCAACGAAGATGAAGATGTGTTGGAATACACTTATGGCGAAGTAGATTATTTTGATGGCTACGTACAGTCAAAGAAAAACAAACTAAAATAACTTCATAAACAAAAATTATTATGGAAGAACAAAACGATTTGCTTCTTGAACAGGATGAAAAACAGTATCCTGAAAAATGGCTGAAAATTGGCGTCAAAGTAGGCATTCTCGGCGCGGGGTTAAGTATGTTTGATTTGCTGGGAGAATTCAAATCTGGAGATGAAGACCTATTAAATTTTTTAGGTGTGGTTTCATTTATTGGAGAAGCAGTTTTCACAATTGTTCAAGCTATATTCTTATATCTGATAACCTGCAAGATGAAGTCAAATAATATGCAGAAACCTTCTGTATTATTATTCTACATCTTGATTGCGTCGTCTTGTTTGGCATCCTTCGTATGGTTTTTTGATGATGACTCTATGATAGGTCTAATAATATATCTTGCTATGCTTTTAATTACAGGCTATAATTGCCGTTCAACCTCTGAAACGAAAAAACTTGGTAACTCTATGCTCCTCCTACCCGTGGGGTTTATTGTTTCGGCAATTATCGTCGGGATTGTTTTAGATGTCAACCCTCGCATAAAAGGGAGATGGACTTTTTTATTGATGATACTTCCTTACATGGCTGCCGTGATCTTCTATCTTGAGTCTTGTTCAAAATTCCTAAAGAGTAGTAAACCCAAGGAAGTGCCGGCACAAGATTAAACCGTTCCAAAAATATGAAACAAATATTTCTCAAAATTACATTAGCCTGTTGCATTGCTTTGATAGGCTTATTGGAGACCTCATGCTCTATAAGAGAGAAGGAGTTGGAGGGAAGATGGAGCACTTCAGTTTGTGATGTTTATGCCATGGATAGAATATTTTGGACCACAGAATATAGACCCACCTATCTCCATTTCATTACTTTCTCACAAGGCGAGAATGGCAAGCTCAGCGTGTTTACCGATGTAATAAATCCAGTGACTATATATGACGCTGATGGAGCTAGGATAGGCTCGAAAATTACCGGAACATGGGAAGTGAAAAATAATAAACTGTTCCTATATTATGACGAAAATAGCTTTTCTCTTATCAATGCTGATACGCTCAGTAGAAATGACCGACTGATTCTTGAGGAACGGCTGAAACTGGAGTTTCTTGATAAGTATAAAACAAAGGGCTCAAATGGCCTAATTTATGATATTACCGAGAAAAACAATAGGAAGAAGCTTGATATAGATTTTGGTAATTCAATGGTAACGGTGGTAAAAGAAGAAGAAAACAATCGCAATTAATATTACACCCTCTCACCACCCTACGTGCTGTTCGGCAAACGGCAGTTTCGAGCTCTATTGCCTTTATTCTTACTCCGGCATATCGGTTATCATCACTTCTTTCCTATTGTCGGGATTGCAGTGTGAATCATGGATTTTTAGGCCGTGCTCTGACCTACGAAAAGGTGGAAAATCAGCATGTGGAAAATTGACTTTATATTAACTCAGGAAAAACAAACTAAAATAATAGTAATATGAACTTTGAAGCCCCATTTGAAACTCAGGAGCCAAAAGTAGGTAGTCAAAAAGCAAAAATTATTTTACTATCTCTTGCTGCAATTTTCATTATATGCGGTGTGCTTATGGCTATATTTCATCCAGAAGCCCAGTTTACATGGCTCTTCGGAGAAATAGAGTATTTTTTAGGTTTATTTATCATCGCGGCTTTCCTTTTGTTTACGTTGCTTTATAACCTCGGCGAGACTCGCGACGAAAAATATTATTTTACTCCGGATGGAAAACTTGATCTCTCGACTCCTCGATACTATACAAAACTAAAACGCCACAAATTATTTGAGCTGATAACAAAGAAGGGAAACGTCGACGAATTTGCTTACGACGGCGAAGGCAACGTTTATATCAAGTTCAGGAAAGGGAAAGAGTTAGTTGCTCCGTTGGAGGACCTGACTGTATCTTATACCATGGGTAAGGATCGGTTTTCCGATGATTGGTATGTATACAAAATGAAAATAACCACACCGGAAGGAGCGGAATATAAAGTGAAGTTGGGGCCCGAAATTGAGGAGGCTGAATTTGAAGATATCTTCATGATTCTTTCTACCGCAGGGACTCTCAAGGAATCCAATATTTCGAAAGCCACTAAATGGATGTCTAAATTAAAAGACTCTGTAGAGGGGTTTGACTTCAGCGATCTTGTAGGTTCCGGGATTGCGGCAGGTACAGATTTGGCTGCCTCAGCCTTAGGAACAATGAAATCTGCCGACAATAGTGTCATTTCTCTTGTAAAGACTAAGGTATACGAGGATAAGAAAAAGAAATCATGGTTTAAGAAAGCCAAGGAATATTTCTGGAATATCGTGGGAATATTATATATTGCGATTGTCCTTATAGTCAACATCGCCGCTCTCCCCGAGATATTTGGAGGGGATGATAACAAGTATAATGAATATGACTGGATGCAAGATGATTCAATACCTGCAAGTGAAGAAGTGGCCGAAATAGCAACTTTTGATTCTACCTATTATGATGAAGATGAAGGCGATGAGTTGAGCGATGTTATAGATACCTACTATTTAAGCGGAAAGATAGACGGAAAGTATCCTATTGAAATGGAGATGAGGGTAGTGAATAACTATAGGGTAACGTGGGCACGTTATCGTTACACAAAGACCGGCTCGGGAGCCTGGATTGACTTAGATATAGATACCGATGACTTTGGCCGAACGCTGATGTATGAAAGCCTTAACGGAGAGAGAGTTGGGCGAATCGAGGCAAGGCTCACATGCACGGGAAACTCGGCAGAACTCGAAGGCTGGCATAAGAACTTTAAAACAGGGAAAGAGCTTGTTTTCTATGCAGATGGTGTAAGAAAATAATAAAATGTAAGATATCTGATGAAGGGAGCTGTGGCGCGGAGGTGTCGCGGCTCTTTTTGTGTGGTTATTCGGAACGTGATAACCTTAAAATCGTTTTTTTGTTTATCTTTGCAACGAAATGAAACTAAAAAACCATGTTATTGATAGGATATTAAACAAAAATAGCGAGAAATGATGACGAATTATGTTTTTTTAGCCGAGGGTTTTGAGGAACTGGAGGCAATTGCGGTGATAGATATGTTGCGCCGAGCCGGGATGAATGTTAATGTCGTTTCGGCGGCAGGGAATGGTCTTGAAGTTGCCGGGGCGCATGGTCTTGTGGTGAAAGCCGAGAGTTTTCTTGCCGACATTGAGGTGGCGGAGGCTGACAGAATGATTTTGCCCGGAGGATATGACGGCACGATGAATCTTGCTGCGTGTGAGCCGTTTACGGATATGCTTGCAGCGCATTTCAATCGTGGTGGTAAGGTTGCGGCGATATGTGCTGCTCCGTCGATTGTTTTGGCACCTTTGGGATTGCTGAAGGGGCGCAAGGCTACATGCTATCCGGGCATGGAGGAGCCGTGTGTGGCCGGTGGTGCCGTGATGGCTGGCTGTCGTGCGGTTGTTGACGGTAATCTTATTACCGGGAATGGCCCTGCGTCGGCAATCGAGTTTGCGTCGGCAGTTATTACCGATACAGTTGGAGCCGAGGCGGCTGCACAGGTTGAGGCCGGGATGTTATATGACCGTAAATAAATATTTGTTAATCAAAAATTTAATACCATGAAAAAATTACTGATTTTAATTATGGCAATGGCTGCTGTGACTGAAGCTTTTTCAGCTCCCAGGCATTGGAAGATGGTGCTTCGCGAGACCGCCCCGGAGTTTTATAAAACCGAGGAGGCCACGATGATAGGTGATAATCTGCTGCTGTATCAGCGCGTAACCGGCGGCTGGCAGAAGAATATCGACATGACTCGCGAGCTGACGGCGTCGCAGCGCGACAGTATTGCGGCCGACAAGGGCCGTCGCGATGACTCGACTATTGATAATGACGCGACAACCATTCAGATGCACTTCCTGGCTCGTCTGTATCAGGCTACCGGCGAGAAGCGTTTTGGCGACGGATTCAACCGAGCGTTGGAATATCTCTTGTCGGGGCAATATGCTGCCGGTGGTTGGCCTCAATTCTGGCCCGATAACGAGGGTTATCAGGTGCATGTTACCTACAATGACGATGCGATGACCAACACGCTTAAACTATTTAATGACATCGTCAACGGGCGCGAACCCTATCAGGGAACGCTTGTTGACGAGGCGATGCGCACTCGCCTCAAAAATTCGTTCTATCGCGGTATCGAATGTATTTTGGCCACGCAGATAGTTGTGGATGGCGAGCCTACCGTGTGGTGTCAACAGCATGATCACATCACGTATGAGCCGGCGCCGGCGCGTTCTTACGAGTTGCCGTCATTCTGCTCGCAAGAGAGTGCTGCCATTGTTGAGGTGCTGATGTCGATACCCAATCCCGACGAGAGTATCAAGCGCGCTATTCATGGGGCTATGAAATGGTTTGACCGCTATAAATTGGAGAACGTAGCGCTGGAACGCACCGGTCGACGCGGCGACCCCGATTATGATGTGCGCGTGGTTGAACGTGCCGGGGCCGGACCTCTCTGGGCCCGGTTCTATGACCTCGAAAACTGCAAGCCGTTTTTCTGCGACCGTGACGGCGTGCCACGTGAACGCATGGACCAGATTGGTACGGAGCGACGCTTCGGTTACAGCTGGTACAACGACAGGCCGGCGATGCTCTATCCGCTATATGAGGCTTGGAAAGTGGCAAACGGAGAGTAGGTCCGTATTACAGGCGAACGAAAAAAGACCTCGAACCGCAAATTTGGTTCGAGGCCTTTTTTGTATCAGATTGAGTGATTGTTATTTCACGAGAACTTTGCTTACTTTGTTACCCTGACGGAGGATGTAAATGCCGTTTGAGGGATTGGCTACCTGTACGCCCTGGAGGTTGTAGTAAACCGGAGCGGCACCACAGTCGGTGATGATTGATGCAACGCCACTGTTCTCAGCTTTCTTGTAGAGAACGGGAAGCGTCTGATTGTCGGCAACAACAGCCGGAGCGATGTTGGTGTATGTTCCCGACTGGCATACGATACACTCGGTCAACGTGTTAGTGAAAGTAACCTTGTCGCCGTCGAATGTAGCCGTGTAGTAGCATCCGTCGTTAACCTCGGGGTAAAGCTGGAAAGTGGTGAGGTGCTCGGAATCCATGCCCATGTAACGGTTTTCAGCGTCAACAAGGGTATAGCCCTTACCTTCAACAGATGTGATTGTAATGGCAGCTTCGGCCGGGGCTTTGAATACATCGCCCTCGATGGTTCCGTTGGTCAGGTTGAGGCGGCCATAAGTTGCTGAGGCAGCGATGGGTGCGCCATACTGGTTGCCAATTGTGAATATGTACTGCTCGCCGGATGTGATTGAAGTAGCTTTCTCAAATGATGCGTTCTCGGGAGTTGGGTCGGGGGTTGGAGTTTCGCCCTTGCCTTCGCCCTTGATTACAACGTTTTTGATTTCCCAAGTATCGGCACCATCGGCAGCTGTTGAGCCATATTTGAATGCAATCTGAATCTTCTTGCCGGCATAGGCAGCGAGGTCAATCTCGCCTGAGCTGGCAAAATCCCATGTATCGGCTACGGGCCATGTGGGAATGGTCAGAGTAGTCCATTCGGTAGCACCTTCTTCACGAACAAGCAGTTTGCAAAGGTCTTTGAGTGTAGTTTGGAATTTTGCAGCGTGGTAAAATTCGATGGTTATATCGCCTGTAGCCTCGGTGAGGTTAATTACGGGAGATATAGCGTAAGCTTCAGAATCGTAAGCAGTGCCGTTGGCGTAAGCGCTTGCATTCAGGTAGTGAGACCCATTGTAGGCTTTCCAGCTCCAGATATAGGAGAGACCTTCGGGAAGAGTACCATGGTCAAGTTCAAAATCACACTCGGTTGAATTCTCTTTCAGGTCGCTCCAAAGAACGTTAGTAGTGCCGGTTTCGCCGCTATCGCCATCTTCACCGGTGGTAATAGTCAATTCGGTGAAGCGCCATGTAGCGTTGACGCTGAATGTGAAAGAGTTGGCACTGCCGGTCCATGTAGCATTATTGCCTGAAAGAGTCATTGTGCCTGCCGATGCATCCAGGGTGAGGCCGGAGCCTGCATTGGAGCCCTTGAACTCGATTTTGGTCATGTTAACGCCATCGGGGGCTGTGATTGTGCAAGAGTTCCCACCGTACAGGCGAACGGTTGTTTGCTTGTTTGTGTTGGTAGATGTTGCGTAGTAGTAGGCCGGCGCATTTGTTTCATTTGTTCCGGCATCAAAAGTAAAGGCGTACTCGTCGAGCATGAAGCTTTCAAGCGGCTGGTAGTGACGTGCTGCTTGAACCGAACCGTCGGACTTGTATGTTTCTTCAACTTCGGTTCCTTTGATGTTGTCGGCATCATTGACATTGTAGGTTGCAGTCTCGGCCGTTGCGAAGCCAACAGTTCCGGCTGCCACTAAGATAGAAAGTAAAAGTTTTTTCATGTAGGTATTATTTAGTGTTATACTTCGCAAAGGTAATGAATAAACTTGTATTATTTGGAAATCGGGTAAAAATTTATTATCTTTGTGAGATAAATTGGAATAAGAATGAGAGAAGAAACAGAATTGACAGGGGTTACGTTGCTGGGAAATACAGGGGTAAAATATCCTACTGAATATTCGCCGGATATACTGGAGACGTTTGTAAACAAACATCCCGGCAGGGATTATGTCGTGACGTTTACCTGTCCGGAGTTTACATCGCTGTGTCCCAAAACGGGTCAGCCCGACTTTGCACGGATAATAATCAATTATATCCCCGGCGAGCGGATGGTCGAGAGCAAGTCGCTGAAACTGTATCTGTTTAGTTTTCGCAATCACGGAGATTTCCATGAGGATTGTGTCAATATCATTCTGAATGATTTGTGGAATTTGATGGAGCCGCGTTATATCGAGGTTATAGGCCGTTTTACGCCTCGCGGCGGTATTTCGATTTATCCGTTTGCCAATCGTGGCGACAGCGAGCACCAGGATATGGTGAAAGCGCGCATGCTGGCTTCGATGATTAATGATTTTTAAGGAGTTGCAGATATGAAGGATGCGTTGATAGTCTTATCGGGAGGAATGGATTCGGTTACGATGCTCCATGATTACAGGGATGAAATAGCATTGGCTGTAAACTTCAACTATGGGTCTAATCACAATATACGCGAGGCGGAGTGCGCACGATGGCAATGCGAGCAGCTCGGGGTGGAGTTGATTGAGATTGACCTCGGCTTCATAGGTCAGTATTTTGAAAGCTCCCTGTTGAAGGGGGCGGAGGCTATCCCGTCGGGCCACTATGAAGATGAAAATATGAAGTCAACGGTCGTTCCGTTCCGAAACGGGATAATGCTCTCGGTGGCAGCCGGATTGGCCGAAAGTCGCGGCTTGAAACGTGTTATGATAGCCAATCATGGCGGGGACCATGCCATTTATCCCGATTGTCGCCCCGAGTTTATAGAGGCAATGGGGGCGTCGATAAAGGCGGGTACGTATGTCAATATACTTTTGGAAGCGCCTTATACGCATCTGACAAAGGGGCAGATAGCCTGCCGGGGGCGTGAGCTTGGCGTTGATTATGCCCATACCTACTCGTGCTATCGCGGTGGCGAGCGTCATTGCGGAACCTGCGGGACCTGCATAGAACGAGCCGAGGCGTTGGCGTTTGCGGGGATTGTTATTGAAAATGAGTAAAGAAGATTGAATCGTAATGTATAAGTTGTTGAATATATTGTTGTTGGTGATGCTTCCGATTGTTTCCTCGTGTGGCGGCTCAAGCAGGAAAGAGGTTGACCGTCAGGCGTTTGATGAGGGTCAGCCACCGGTTGATGTGCTCGATATTTTTAGAGACACGGTGGGACAATGGGGATTTGGCGACAGCATTGCTCCGGCGCGCGGCGTTAAACTTAATACGCGCAGCTTGGGCGCTCCATACGCCGATGTGTTCAACGACTCCAATTATTTGCACTGGGATGATGCAGTAAAGATAGGCATTGACCCGATAACCGATACGTATGACTATTGGAATCTGAAACGCCCGGTTGTAAAGATAGTTTCGTGTGCCGATTTTTATGTCGACGAGCTGAATTTCTCAAAACCATATTTGGTTCCGGAGGCGGCTGCGATGGTGCACGAGATAGGCCGCAGGTTCAGGGATGAGCTTGCAGCCCGCGGCGGCGGCGACTATCGATTTAAGATAACCTCGGTGATGCGCACGGCCGATGATGTCAGGCGCCTGCGCCGCCGCAACTCCAATGCGGTCGACTCGTCAGTTCATCAGCTTGGGACAACAGTCGATATATCATACGCTCGGTTTATCCGTGACAGTCAGACGTGTATAGACCGCAGTAACGATGATTTAAAGGCATTGTTGGCCGAGATATTGTATGACATGCGCAATGAAGGCAAGTGCCTGGTAAAATATGAGATAAAACAACCTTGTTTCCACATATCGGCCCGACCGTCAAATTAAAGGCCGTTTAAAAAGTTAATACTATGGACTCCTCAAAACAGATAGAAAACAGACAAGAGACTGAACACGGCCCACAGCAGCAGCGGCCATGGTGGCGCAAGGTGTTGAAAATCGCCGGAATCGGTATGCTTTCGCTTATAGCGCTTGTTTTATTGATTCTCACGATTGTTGTAATCTATCTGAAACCGGAACGATTAACGCCGCTTGTGGAGAAATATGCCACGGAGTATATCGACGGAGAGCTGACTGTGGACCGTGTTGAACTGACGTTCTGGTCAACCTTCCCTCGGTTCAGGGTGGATGTGGATAACCTTCATGTAATCAGCCACTCCCTGCGACAGCTTCCCGAGGGGGTATTAAACGCACTTCCTGCCGAAAGAGATTCATTATTGGCAGTGGCCCATTTTGACGGCGATATTAATATTCTGCGCCTGCTGACAGGTGAAATAGAGGTGAAAAATGTCAATATAGTCAGGCCGGCGGTAAATCTTGTGATAGCCGACAGCGAGCATGCCAATTATAACATATTCCCGACCTCGGAGGAGGTTGACACGACGTCGTCGGGCCCGCTGCCCGAAATATCGCTCGGCTCGTTTGTTATCGAGGGCGAGGCTCCGATAAGATTCTATTCACATGCCGATTCCACCGACATCAGTGTATTGCTGGCCACGTCGACGGTTAAAGGCTCGGAGGAGAAAAGCTATGACCTTGAGGTTAAAGGAGTGTCTAACGCGAGCGTAACCGGATTTATTCTTCATGGATTGCGCATAGGATTGGGTGGAAGAGTTATTTTTGACCCGTCGGAGCCGGAACGGTTGGAGGCGTGTGATTTGACATTGGGGCTCAATGAATTAGTGGCCCGCGTTTCAACGGTGGTAAGAGCGGCACAAACAACGGTGGTGGAAAGTTTTTCGCTTGATATACCGAAAGTTAAGCTGATGTCGATTGTGAAGATGCTGCCCGAGGAATTGAGGCGCGATATACCCGGAATGGAAACCGATATGACCGTTGCCGCCGACGTTCGTTTGCGTCGTCCGTTTACCCTTGGAGCCGGCGATACGATTCCTACATTTGACGGGGCTGTAAAACTTGACGCATCGCATTTCAAAATGCATCCATTGGAACTGAAACACTTGAAACTCAACGTGCAAGCGAGTGTAGACGGCCATAATTTGAACAACAGTGTTGTTACGGTTAAAGAGTTTAACGCGCAGGGTCAGGGTGTTGAGGTGGAGATTGACGGCACAGCCCGCAATCTGATGAGTGACCCTCTGATTGATGCCGGTTTGAAAGGTCGTGTGGATATATCCCGCCTGCCCTCGGTGCTTTTGTCGCAATTGCCGGCCACGGTTACCGGAGTGTTGGAAGCAGATGCACGAGTCAACACCCGCCTGAGTTATCTTGATGCGGAAGATTTTCATCGGGTCCGCGCTACCGGAAAAGCGACACTCAACGGTTTCAGGCTAAAGATGAATGACAATTCGCTTGCCGCTTACCTCAATAACGCTGTTTTTGAACTTGGAACGAGCAGCTCGTTTGTAAAGGATAATCATCGGGTAGACTCGCTGTTGACGGCGTCGCTTAAGATTGATACGATGAACGTCGCGACGCCCGAAATGAGAGTTGGCGCATCGCGAATGATGGCTGGGGTAGGGGCCTCCAATCGTGCGTCGAGTGCTGATACAAGCCAAATAAACCCCATTGGCGGCACGTTTAAGGTGGGGCTGCTGAACTTTGTCAGCGATGCCGACACGATGAGAGTTCGCCTGCGGGATGTTAATGCACGGGCTCTGCTGACGCGCTACAAAGGAAACAGTCGCTCGCCGTTGTTGGCGTTGGATGTTGACGCAGGACGACTTAGGTGGGCCGACAGCTTTAACCGGGCTTCGCTCAGCGACGGGTCAATTTCGGTAAGGCTGCATCCGGGAGATAAGACCGGCCGTGGCAAAAAGCCGACGGGAGCCCGACGCGGAACAGCCCGTCGTGACAGCACGCATAACGGCGAGATAGATTCGCTTGACCGACGTGAAATGATAGATATGCGTGTTGACCGCTCTATGCGTCAGCTATTACGTCAATGGCAGGCTTCGGGAACAATCAAGGCTGGTAAGGCGCGAGTGATGACGCCATATTTCCCGTTAAAATGCCGATTGGAGAATCTGAATGTCAATTTTACGACCGACTCCATTGCCGTAAACAACACCCGATTGATGGCCGGGAAAAGTGATTTCACTATCAATGGCTATATTTCCAACATAACCAGGGCACTGACGTCGTCGCGCGGCGCTGCAATCAATGTTCACTTCCACCTTGACAGTAAAACAATCGATGTCAACGAACTGGCACAGGCGGCTTTTGCAGGGTCGGCTTTTGCGGAGAATGTCGCGGCTGCCAAGCCCATTGCAATATCAGATGACGAAAACGACGATGCAGTAGAGGCGTCGATAGCGCTCAACAGTGACGAAGTGGCAGCATTGTTAGTGCCGTCGAATGTTGACGCCGAGCTGGAGGTTCATGCCTCAAAAGTGTCGTATGCCGATATCTCGTTTCGCAATTTCAAGGGAGATGTCCGCGTTCACGACGGGGCTTTGAATCTGAATAATCTGTCGGCCTCGTCGGATGTTGGTCGCGTCAGCCTGTCGGCACTATATTCTGCACCCACCCGCCGCGACCTGCATTTTGCATTCGGGATGCAGCTGAAAAAATTCAATATCGCCAACTTCCTGGAAATGATGCCGGCAGTTGATTCGCTTATGCCGTTGCTGCGTGATATACGCGGAATTATCAATGCCGATGTGGTTGCAACAACAAATCTTGACCCGGAAATGAACATAGATTTGCCGTCGCTCTCGGCAGCGCTTAAGTTGAGCGGAGACTCGCTGGTATTCCTGGATGCGGAGACGTTCAGAACGATAGGCAAATGGCTGCTGTTCAAGAACAAGGAGCATAACATGGTGGACCACATGAGCGTGGAGCTGACAGTTCAGGATTCTCGCTTGCAGTTGTATCCGTTTATGTTTGATTTTGACCGTTACCGTTTAGGTGTTTTGGGAAGTAACGACCTGGCTCTGAATTATGATTATCATGTGTCAATATTAAAATCGCCAGTACCGTTTAAATTTGGCATAAACCTTAGCGGGAATGCCTCGACAGGGAAGATGAAGGTGCGTCTTGGCGGAGCTAAATTTAAGGAGAATATGGCCGGCCAAACGATTGAAATCGCCGACACGACGCGCATCAACTTGTTGAAGAGCATAGAGAATGCGTTCCGCGCCGGGGTGAAGCGTGGTCGCGTTGACAAACTCCGCTTCCACACCCACAACGAGGTGCCGGGCGATGAGGATATCATATCCCATGCCGACTCGTTAATCCTGATACAGGAGGGTTTGATAGAGGGTGAACTTCCTGCTGGGCCTGCGGGCAATTAGCCTAAAGATATTTGTCCCCGTGGGCAAGCTTGGTGTCGTTGACCATCTGCTTGATGCGCTGTTCTTCGGCTTTCGGGCAAATCAGCAGAACGTCGCCGGCATCGGCAATGATGTAGTCATGTAGACCGTCGATGACAACGAGCTTGTCGGGGTTGCGAACGGCGAGAATGTTTCCCGTGGAGTTATACGAAATCAGATTGCAGTTTTGGGCAACATTGGCGTCACGGTTGCGTGGAGAGTTGTCGTAAAGGGCGCTCCATGTTCCAAGGTCGTTCCATCCAAAGGAGACACATTCAACAAATACGTTGGGAGCTTTTTCCATGACGGCAAAGTCGATTGATATAGCCGAGAATGCGGGGAATGTTTCTTTAATAAACCGGTCCTCGTCGGCGGTTCCCATTGCGGTTGATGTTTCAAAGGCGCGGGCTACATCGGGCATATATTCCCTGATTGCCTTGATTATTGAGGATAAGTGCCAAAGGAAAATTCCCGAGTTCCAGAAAAATTCGCCTGACGACAGGAAAACGCGAGCCAGCTCGATGTCGGGTTTTTCGGTGAAAGTTTTTACTTCATTAATCCCCTCGCCGGCCTGAGCTCCAATCTGAATGTAGCCGTATCCGGTTTCGGGCCGTGTAGGCGTAATGCCGAGAGTAAGAAGAGCATCGTTGGTCTCAACAAATTCAAAACCGCGAATGATGGACTCGACGAATATTGATTCTCTCGTAATCAGATGGTCGCTGGGCGTTACTATAATGGAGGCCTCGGGGTCGATGGCTTTGATGTGATATGCGGCCCAGGCGATGCATGGCGCAGTGTTGCGCCGAGCCGGCTCGCAGAGAATCTGCGCGTCGGTAAGCTCGGGCAGCTGCTCTTTTACCAGAGCGGCGTATAGCTCGTTTGTCACAACAATTATATTCTCGGGCCGGATGAATGCTGTGACGCGGTCGTAGGACATCTGTAACAGAGTTCTACCCGTGCCGAGGAAGTCGATGAATTGTTTTGGAAGATTAGTGCGGCTATACGGCCAAAAACGGCTTCCGATGCCGCCACACATTATAACGCAGTAGCGATGGGGGTTAATCATATCTTTAGTTGTTAAATTTTGTACTAATTATTTAGAACCGATTCTAAATTTGTGCAAGTTACAAATAAACTTTGATATTTTGATTTTTTATAGTCTGTTATACAACATGTAAAACATGTAACGGCAACTGCAAAAGAAACGAAGCGGCCCTGCGGTGCAGAGTCGCTTCGTAGTGAGGTTATAAAAGTATTGGAATTATTCCATGGAATTGAAGTCAACCAGCTCAATGTCAAAGACGAGCGTTGCGTTAGGACCGATTTTTCCGTCGGGAGTACCGTTAACGCCGTAAGCGAGGTCGCCGGGGATATAGATGGTCATTTTCTGGCCTTTCTTCATCATTTTGAGAGCTTCGGTGAAGCCGGGGATAACGCGGTTTACGGGGAATTGAACGGTCTCGCCGTTTGAAGAGTCAAACTGAGTGCCGTCAACCAGGCGGCCGGTGTAGATTACGTCGGCGATGTCGTTGTCGCCGGGAGTAGCGTCGCCGTTACCCGGAGCAGTAATCTTATAGCAAAGCCCGCTGGCGGTTGTCTTTATCTCGGGGTCGGCAGCTTTCTGCTTCTCGATGAATTTTTTGCCTTCCTCGGCATTCTTCTTAGCCTCGGGAGAGCTGGCACGAGCCGCATCGGCTTCCTCCTGAGCAATGCCCATAGCCTTTGTATAGAGCGTGTTCCAGCGAGCCTGAGCCTCCAACATGTCACCCTGAGAAACAGAGTCGGCCTTAAGAGCGGCTTCGAGCGCGCTGATAAGTTTTTTGCGGTCAACCTTGACGTTGTCGCTTTCAATCGAAAGGATGTTGCCATACATACCCAAACCGATTTGCAAGCCAGCGAGATAGCCTTGATTGGCAGTGTCAACGGCAAGAATATGCTTTATACCGGCGATAATCTGGTCTTTGTCGTATTTTGCGCGCTCCTCGGTAGGAATCATTTCAAACTGAGAGTTGATTTGATATCCGTTCATTGTTCCGAAAGAGGTCGACAGAGAGTCGCCCAAATTTTTGTCTTCGGATGCAGAGCCGCTGCAAGCCGTAAGTGCGGCGATAGATGCAATGGCGATAGCGCCAGCAATAAGAATTTTTTTCATTTGAATTAATTAAAAAAGAGTATGTTAAAATTGTTAATTTAAAATTGGTTCTTCGTCGTCGGGTATTATCCCGAGTAGGTCGACGGTAAAGTCGAGAACGGCGTTTCCGGGAATAATTCCGGGGATTCCCTCGGGCCCGTAACCCAAATGGGGCGGTATGAAGAGACGGTATCGGCCTCCGGTTTTCATCAGCAGCAAACCGTCTTGCATTCCGGCAACGACGCGGGCAACGGAGAGGATGATTGGCTGGTCGGTCTGGTCGAATATGGTTCCGTCGCTGAGGCGCCCGGTATAGGATACGCTGACGCGTGAATCCATGGATGGATATGTTCCATTGCCCGGCGTAATGGTCTCAATCAGAAGCCCGTTTTCGAGCTTTTCCACTCCTTTGCGTTTGAACTGAAGGTCAAGAAATTTCTGTTCATCGGCGAGCGATAGCGTGTCGGGCGCGCGGCCGGCCGAAATGGCAGCGTTGATTATTTCGTTGGCGCGGTCGTTGGTCATTGGTTGGGTTCCGCTGACGAGGTACTGCTGCAGCGCGACATTGAAATCGACTAATGGGACTTCAACACCGAGCTGGCTGAGCTGTGCAAGGCGCTCAACGAGCTGCATCCCCTCGAGAACACCGCGGTAGAATGGTTCGCGCTCGGGCTTGGTGGTAAAGGCGGCTTTCACACCTTCGGCGTATGCGTTCAAGGCCTCGGGGTTTTCGCCGTAACTTTTGACTAAAGCCGGTCGCAAAAGTTTTCCCCAGGATGTGGCAAGCGCAGCCGACAGAGAATCGGCCTGCAACGGTTGTGCCATGGCTGCGGCTGCCATGATGAGGAACGCTATGTTAAGGATTACACGCGGCATCGATGGGGAGTCGATTAGTTGATTTTGAGGAGCTCAACGTCAAAAATGAGCGTTGCGTTCGGGCCGATGACGCCACCTGCTCCGGCAGGGCCGTATGCGAGGTCGGAAGGGATGTACAGACGCCACTTTGCGCCGGTATTCATCATTTGCAGGGCCTCAACCCATCCCGGTATAACTTGGGTGACGCCGAATGTGGCCGGCTCGCCGCGCTGAACGGAGGAGTCGAAGACGGTTCCGTCGATAAGGGTGCCGTGATAGTGTACGGTTACACTGTCGGCCGCGGTTGGTTTTGCTCCCGTGCCTTCGGTTATGATTTCATATTGCAGACCCGACGCGGTTGTTTTTACGCCATCGCGTTTTGCATTATCCTCCAGGAATGCTTTTCCCAAGGCGGCGTTGGCTTTACCGGCCTCGGCGGCGGCAGCTTTCTGCTTTTCTTCAAGCGCCGTAAAGTATCGGCGAATTTCCTCTTTTGCTTCGTCGTAGGTCATCAGCGGTTTCGCTCCTTCAAAAACAGCTTTTACGCCGTTGGCGAAATCGTCGGCAACGATGGTGTCTACACCGCTTGCGCGGAAATTGTTGCCCATGCTCATCCCGAGCGCGTAGCTCAGGCGGTCGAATGTGGTTTTTTCCATATTTTGTGATAAAATCTATTTCAAGGTGCAAATTTAGGGTAAAATGTTCATAATCGGTTAAAAAATGTATTAAAAATGCTAAACGCCGGCTCGGGCTCGGGCCCTTGATGTTGTGACGAGGAATACGCCCGAGAAAATGAGGAGAACGGCGAGCATTTTGAGCGGCGTAAATCGGTCAAGCCCAAGGTATATGCCCACGCAGGTGGCGATTATAGGCTGAACGTAGTTGTACATTCCAACGATTGTCGGGCGTAGATTCTTCTGCCCAATCATCACGCAGATATAGGCCACGTATGTGCCGCCGGCTACTACATATCCGGCGCCCAGCCACTGGGCGGCAGTCAGTTGCGACCATGATGTTGCAACAATCGTGGGGATAGACAGCGGCAGGAGCATAACGGCGGCGAATGTGAACATCCATTTCATCAGAGTGACTAAGGAGTAGCGGGCGATGAAATTTTTGAACAGGGTAAGATAAAGGGCATAGCAGAGTTGTGCGGTCAGCACTAAAATGTCGCCGATTAACGGTTTGTCGCCGCTCATAGCGGTGTTGTTGCTGTTGATTATCAGAATCAGAGCCCCCGCCGCACCGACGATGATACCTGCGGTTTTTCGGGTGGTTATGGGCTCTTTGAGAAACAGCGCTGCGAGAATCATAACCCATACCGGCATTGTTGTTGTGATGATGGATGCTTCGCCCGGCGAGGTCATTCCGACGCCGAAAATGAAGCTCCCCTGGTTGAGTAGTATGCCGAGCGTGGCGGCGAATGCGAGGCGCAGGAGGTCGCGAGGCGGAACATGCTCGTGGCGGGTAAACAGGGATGTAATCCAGAAGAGGATTGCGGCGCCGATGATGCGGAAGTCGGTCATCAGCAACGGAGTTATCGTTCCGGCTGCCATGGTGACTTTTGCAACCGGAGACATCAGCCCCCACAGAGAGTTTGAGGCAATCATGGCTATGTGGCCTTTGGGCTTAAAGTCGCTCATAAGAGAATGTTTACCAGCAGAAAGTGACCGATGCGCCGGCCAGGGATACTCTCATGGGCGGCGTTAATTTTGTGACTGTTATTTTGCCTCCGGTCACGGTCGGGTAGCGCGTTGTGACGGCGCAATACAGGCGGTAAACGACGTTTTCAAGCAACTTGGAGGGGGTAGCCATTTCGGCCTTGACGATGGCGGCCAGGTGGGCATAGTTGATTGTCGCGTCGAGATTATCCTCTTTCATCGCTTCCTCCATAGGGAAATCGACAGTCATGGAGACCTCGTAATCGTTGCCAACGTTGCGCTCCTGCTCGGTGGCGCCATGGTGGGCGTGGCATTTTATACGGTCGAGTGTTATGGTTCCGTTAAATTTCATCGGGGCAAAGTTACAAAATCCGGATAAAAAACCGCGCATCAACCTGAAAGGATGAAGCGCGGATATTGACGAATTAGTTTTTAAGTCATGTTAAAGCCGTCGAGCGGGGTCTCAAATCTGATGACTGCCGCATCCCCGGCATTTTGAAAGTGGATTAGATTTCGTGCTCAACCTGTTGCATTTCTGCGGCAAGATTAAAGTACCAATTAAAAACCCTTTTCAAAATCTGTTTCATAGAAATAAAATTTAGTTTGACAATTGCAAGCCGTCAACCACGGGCCGACAAGGCTTGCGTTTATTAATTGACGCCGCAAAGGTAAGGAGAAAAAATGAAATGGGCAAGAAAAATATGTTATAAAGCATATTTTTGCGGCATAAATATGCAGGTTTTGGTGTTTTCCACCTATTTAATGTGTATACGCGAGGTGTTTTTCGGTAAATAAAAGGTGGATAAAACAATATTGTGAAAATGTTTTGTAACACATTTATAGGATATAAAAGGGAATGGTTGACATAATGGTACGTTGAAATTGGGAGAAATTAAGTTTTGGGAGGAAAAATGGCAAAAAAGTGTGCTTTTTTCTAAAATAAGGCCGTTTTGGAAGAAATTTTGCTAAGAAATCTTTATAAATAGAATTATTTGTATTACCTTTGCACCCAAATAGCCTTTGAATATGCTCGAGAAAGAGTGATTATAGACGAAGGTAGGAAAAGAGAGAATCGAGAGTTTCCAGAACTTGCGACAATCTTGAATGGTACAAAAAGTAAAAAAGAAAATTAATCAATCATTAAATTATGTCTAATTGTATTTGTGTATGAAAAAGCTGTTTCTAATTCTTACGGCTATTCTATGCTTTGCGGTGGCATCTGTTGCTCAGAATGTTACCGTTAAGGGTATAGTTGTAGATGGCGAAACCAACGAGCCCTTGATGGGCGCGACGGTGATGCCTATTGGAGGCGGTCAGGGTACGGCGACCGATTTAGACGGTCACTTTACTCTCAGTCTTCCCTCATCTGTAAAGCAGGTGAAAGTGACTTATGTAGGGTACAAGGCCACGACGGTTGCAGTTTCACCTCAGATGACAATTGCATTGGCTTCGGATAACCGACTTGACGAGGTTGTTGTAACCGGTTACGGTTCGGCCAAGAAGCTCGGCTCTATTGTAGGTGCCGTTAGCGTTGTCGGTTCGGAAACATTCGAGAATGTCCCCACTGCAACATTCGTTGACGCGTTGCAGGGCCAGGTATCGGGTCTTTCGATTGCATCGAGCTCGGGTGACCCCTCGGCCGACCAGACCGACGTTCGTCTTCGTGGTGTTAACTCAATTTATGCCGGTACCGAGCCGCTGTTTATCTTAGACGGTGCTCCTGTAACCTCGGCAGTGTTTACCACCCTTAATCCCAGCGATATAGAGTCAATCACGGTGCTTAAGGATGCAGCTTCGGTGGCTATCTACGGTTCACGTGCTGCCAACGGTGTAATCGTGATTACATCAAAGAAGGGTAAATTTGGCGAGCAGGCTCGTGTGAACATTCGCGCAAGCTACGGATGGTCGCAGATGACTGCCGACAAGGTTCAGATGATGGACTCGAAGCAGTATGTTGAATATCGCGAGAAGATAGGCAACCCTGTCAGCAACGAGATTCTACATGTTGTAAACGACCTTGGAATCAATACCAAGTGGCGTGACGTAATCTTTGATAAGTCGGCTCCGGTTTACAACCTCGAGGCTTCTGTTTCGGGCGGTAGCGATAATCTGAGCTACTATCTGTCGTTGAACCACTATGACAGCCAGGGTATTATCGAGCAGAGCGATATGCGTCGCGAGACTCTTCGCTTCTCACTTAATACACGCGTGACCGACTGGTTCCGTGTAGGGTTGCAGTCTAACCTCGGTTATACCAAGTACAAACAAAACAATGAGTCGAACGCAGTGTACAGCGGTAGCGGTATCTACGGAACCAACCCGATGTATTTCTCACGTATCGCTCTTCCGTATGACTCTCCATTCTATTACACTGAGGATGAGAACGGTAATATCGTTTTTGGCGAAAGAGCCAAATATCTCCACTACACCGGTATGCCTACACCTCAGGCAGTTATGGAGACACGTAATCCTCAGCGTACAAACGTTACTGCAAACGTAACTCTTTCGGAGCAGATTAATCCTTTGAAGGGCTTGACAATCCGCACTCAACAGAATGTTGATGCGTTTGACTATCGTCTGAGCAACTATGCTTACCCGACAACGGCTATCGAAACTCCGATGGGTGATTACTATGACTGGGGTGGTCAAAACGACGGTCTTACCCAGCAGTCGTTCCAGCGTTACTATGCGTTCACTTATACCAATACAGCTGAATATAACACGATGTTCAACGACCTGCATGAGTTGACAGTTCTTCTCGGGCAAGAGTCGATTATCACTAAGAGCAACGCATTTGGTGTAGCAGCTCAGGGATATACCGATATCCGCACGATGCTTCTCCCGCAGGCTCCCGAATCGGGCGTTTCGCCGAGTAGCTTGAGCCAGTCGTTGAGCCAGAGCGTGTTCAATTCATACTTCTTCAACGCAAGCTATAATTTTGATAGCCGCTACTTCATTGAGGGAACTGTTCGTCGCGACGGTAGCTCGAAGTTTGCTCCGAAGCACCGCTGGTCGACGTTCTACTCGGTAGGTGCGATGTGGAACGCTAAGGCCGAAACATTCCTTGCACCGGTGAATTGGCTTGACGACCTGAAGTTGCACGTCAGCTATGGTACAACCGGTAACTCTTCAATCAGCAACTATATGTTCTACGGACTTGTTGGAACCGGCAATACCTACAATGGAGAAACTTCAATCGGTATCGCTCAGGCAGCCAACGAAGACTTGACGTGGGAAACAGTTCGCTCGTTTGACCTTGGTATCGACTTTGGTTTTGCCAAGATTGTAAACGGTACTGTTGATTTCTACAACAAGGAGACAGTAGATATGCTTATGGTGATACCTTACAGCTACACTACCGGTTTCAGCGGTGGTTATGGTAACGTTGGTAACATGCGCAACCGAGGCTTTGACCTTGACCTGCGTTTTGACCTCATCAAGAACCGCGACTGGTACTGGGGTCTCCGCGCCAATGTCAACTATAACGACAACCAGATTACCAAGCTGTTTGACGGTCAGGATGCTCTTACGCTTACCGAAAGCGGTATCGAGTATCGCGTTGGTCACTCGGCCGGCGAGCTTTACGCTGTAGAATGGGCCGGTATCGACCCCCGCGACGGTCAGCAGATGTGGTATGACTGTGACGGAAACTTGACGAAGAGCTACAATGAGGTTCGTGACTCTAAGTTGCTTGGCAAGAGCATGTATGCTCCGTGGTCGGGCGGTTTCGGAACCGACTTGCGCTGGAAGGGTCTTTCGTTGAAGGTTGATTTCAACTGGGCCGCCGATAAGTATATGATTAACAATGACCGTTATTTTGTTGAGAACAACAACATGTCGGCTACCCGTAACCAGATGGTGTCGATGCTTAACGTGTGGACAACCCCCGGTGACATTACCGACATCCCTGCAGCCGACGGTCAGGCTCTTCAATTTGACTCACACTTGGTTGAGAACGCTTCATACTTGCGATTGAAGAATGTAACACTCCAGTACACATTCCCGCAGAGCATTCTTAACAAGTTGCACCTCCGTGGTCTCAATGCTCACTTTACAGGTCGTAACCTGTTGACCTTCACCGGTTATACCGGCTATGACCCCGAGCCAGAGTCGAACGTCGTTGCATTCTTCTATCCCAATACTCGTCAGTATGAGTTTGGTATCGAGGTTTCATTCTAATGATTTGTTAAACCGACGAAACTAAGAATTAAAAATGAAAAAAATACTTCTTTCACTATTCTTGTTTGGGAGCCTGCTGACGTCATGTGATATGGACCTTGCACCTGTCGGGTCAATCAGTGACGAAGATGCTTTAGAGAGTGCCGAGGACTGCCGTCGTTACCGCAATGGTTTCTACAACAACATGCGAGCCCTCGCCACCGGTCCCTACATTTACTACACCGACCTGCAGATGGACCAATTCCTTGGCTGTGTGCAAAACGGTAACCGTAACGGTGCGATATCAAACGGTATCATCCTGTCGGGCGACAGCGATATAGAAAGTATCTGGGGCGGTTGCTACGGAGCAATCCAGTCTGTAAACTTCTTCCTGCCCCGCGCTCAGGAATTGCTGGAGCGTGAGGGTCTGTTGGCCGAAGACCGCGAGGCTATCAGCCGCTATATCGGCGAGGCACATTTGGCTCGTGCAACCTACTACTACTATCTGCTCGACCACTTCTGCCCTGTTTACAATGCCAGCAACAAGGACCAGAAATTGGGTCTCTGCTTGGTAACGGAGTATGCTCCGACCGCCGAGAAAACTAACTATCCCGACCGTTCAACACTTGAGGAGACTTATAAGTTTATCGAGGAGGACCTCACCATAGCTTACACTCTCCTGAAGGATTATGAGGATAACACCGAGGATGAGGATGAAGTTGCAAAGATGAAGACTTACAATGCTCCTTATATGAGTTCGTATGTTGCCATCGCGCTCCAGGCCCGTCTGGCTCTTATCAAGGGCGATTATGCAACTGCAAAGGCAAAGGCCGAGGAGGTTATCAACGCTAAGTTCTGGACACTTCAGAACCGTCTGCAGTATGCCAATATGTGGCAAAACGATAACTCGTCGGAGCTTATCTTCCGCCCCATCTCGTCAAGCTCAGAGCTTGGAATCTCTTCAACGGGCGGCGCTTATATTTCAACTGACCCGTATTATGCTGACTATCTGCCGACATCGGCTGTAGTAAACGAGCTTTATCCCGCCAACGACAAGCGTCAGGAGGTGTTTTTTGGCACTCGTGACCTCCTTGTAGAGGGTGCTTTCTACAGCAATGTTCCCGTGTTTACCAAATATCCGGGTAATCCCTCGTTGAAGGTAGGTACGAGCGATAATCTGATGAATATGGCAAAACCCTATCGTCTGTCGGAGATGTATCTGATTGCAGCCGAGGCTTCGTATGAACTCGGCCAGGAGACAGATGCCAACAGCTATCTGTATGACTTGCGTCGCAACCGTATCACCGGTGCTAAGAACGAAGCATTCAGCGGCACCGAGCTGCGTGACCAGATTCGCACAGAGCGTGCTCGCGAGTTGCTTGGCGAGGGCTTCCGTATGAGCGACCTCCGTCGTTGGGGTCTTGGTTTTGCCCGCTCGGGTGAGTATCCCACCAATCCTTCTGTAAACGATATTATCGTAAAAGCCGGTACAAATGTTCAGTATCAGCCTAACGACTATCGCTATGTATGGCCAATCCCGGCTGCCGAGATTCAGGTTAACCCCCATCTCGCCGGCCAGCAGAATCCCGGCTATTAATTTTAAAGTGTTAATAAATCAAACTTTAAGCAAACATGAAACTCAACAAGATATTTGCCATCGGACTGGCAGCGTTGACGCTTACGGCATGTTCGGATGACAAAGACCACGAAATCAATACCGCCTCGGGTGTGACCGTTCACATGGAAGAGACAACGGTATCGGTTATGGAGAATATTGGTCTGTTTAATATTCCGGTTGTAATAGAAGGTGAGGCCAACGGCTATGTAGAGGTTAACGTTAAGATTAACGACGGTACAGTTTACAATGACGAGGAGGAACCGGCTATTGCAAATGCCCACTTCTTTGTGACCTCAGACCATATCTATATCAACCCCGAAACAAAGGTTGCCAATATAGAGGTTCGTACAGTAGACTTCCGTCTGCCGCAGAAGACTCGCTCGTTCACTGTTCAGATAGACCAGGTAAACGGCGCAACAGTATCGGGTAATTCGGTAACTACGGTTTACATTCTCGACAAGGGTTCATCACCCGAGTTTGCCGAGCTTTTGACCGGCCAGTGGCTCATTAGCTGTGAAAGTGCTATCGACGAGACACCCTACAGTGGCCGTGGTACTGCTACAGTTGACCAGAAGGGCGGCATGAACTTTAATATCAACGGTTTTGAGTGGGAAGGTATTAGCGGTGTGATACCGTTGACCTACATTTGGGATGACGAAATCGGTTATGGTGACGTTGCTGTTAGACTTGGTGGTACAGTCTTTGGTCCCGTTAATGCAGGAACTATGGTAAATGTTAAGTTTACAAATGCCTCTGGCGCTCAGACAGGAACTGTTCCCGGTGTTTGGAATAATACATACAGCTCTGTTTCATTCGGTGATGCCGAGTTCTATATGGGTGGTTTCTCTGTTGATAATGAAAGCTATATCGGATACTTCGATGTATTGACCAATTTGACTCTTACCCACGTAGCGCTTCACTAAATCACGACAATAGCTGATTTATCTATAAATGGAGGCTTGCCGGCAGGCAGGCCTCTATTTGTGTATGATAGTTTTTCGGCCGAAATGACAAGTGAATGTGAAAAAAATATTATATTTGCAACATACAGAGCTAAAGAGATGAAAATATTTTCAAGTGACAATATCCGTCAGATAGACAGGTATACGATAGAGCAAGATGGGGTGTCGGCGCAGGAGCTGATATCCCGCGTGGCGACCGGTGTTGCGACTGAGATAATGGCTCGATGGCGGCCAACGCGCCCTGTAATTGTGTTTGCAGGGCCCGGAAACAATGGTGCCGACGCGCTTGCGGTGGCGCAGAAGCTTTCCGGTCAGGGATTCAGGCCCGAGGTGTTGCTGTTTAATATCGGGGGCAATGCGCTGTCGCCCGACTGTCGCAAGGTTAGAGATGAGTTGCGGCGGAGCGGTAGTGTTGCCTTATTGGAGATAACCGATTCGATAACGTTGCCGGAGCTGACCTCGGCCCACATTGTTGTTGACGGCCTTTTTGGCACCGGATTGCGGGAGTCTCTTACGGGCGGATACCAGGCATTAGTGAGGTATATCAACGAAAGCGGAGCGACGGTTGTGTCGATAGATGTTCCGTCGGGATTGTTTAGTGACTGGAATCCGCGCACGGTCAATAAAAATGTTATTCATGCCGACCTGACCATCGCGGTTCAATTTCCGCGCCTGGCGTTCTTCTTTGAGGAGAACTATGCGTTGACCGGCGAATACAAGGTTATCGACATAGGGTTGTCGTCAAAGGCGATAAAGAGCACTCGCACGAAGTATCACCTTGTTGATAGAATGGATATAAGCCATGTTTTGCATCCCCGGGCCCCGTTTTCATCCAAGGCCGATTTTGGCTCGGCAATGATAGTTGCCGGCAGCTATGGTATGATGGGAGCGGCAGTGCTGGCTGCACGCGGCGCGCTGCGTTCGGGTGTTGGCAAGGTCACGGTTCACTCGCCTCGATGTGGATTTAACGTGTTGCAAAGCTCGGTGCCCGAGGCGATGTTTGAAGCCGATAAGAATGATTATGTTTTGAGCGGATGCACTCCCGGGGAGTCGATTGCCGCCGTGGGTATAGGTCCAGGTCTCGGTACGAGTGACCTGACAATCAAGGCGGTTGAGTCGATAATTCAGATGTCGGAACGGCCGATAGTTGTTGATGCCGATGCGTTGAACTGTATATCCCGCCGGCCGTCGTTGCTGAACTCGTTGCCGCCGCTAAGCATAATAACGCCCCATGCGGGAGAATTTGACCGTCTGTTCGGGGCTCAGTCGAGCACCGAATCACGCTTGTTAAAGGCGATAGAGGTGTCTCGGCAGTATAATATCATCATAGTGCTGAAAGGCCGTTATACAGCCACTGTGCGCCCCGACGGCAAGGTTTATTTCAACTCATCGGGAACGCCGGCGCTTGCAACAGCGGGCAGTGGCGATGTGTTGACGGGAGTAATAACGTCGTTCATGGCACAAGGCTTGAGGCCCGAATTGGCGGCGCTGACAGGCGTGTATATCCATGGCCTGGCCGGGGAGATTGCCGAGGACAGGGCAGGGGAGTATGGAGTGGTTGCCGGCGATGTGGCCGATTGCGTCGGCATAGCTATCAACTCGGTTATCAATTGATTCTTAGGACTGTAAATCTATAAGCAGATGAAAGCTTTACGTTTTGTTATTGCAATTTGTGTGGCGGTTATGCCGGTATTGGTGTCAGCACAGTCGACTCAGCGGCTAACAGCCTCTAAAGCAAACGAATATGGGTTGATATACACGCTTCCCAAAACCGGCATTGCCATAACGGTTGAGGCTCAAAAAACGGTAAAAACCCCGGGAGAGTTCTATCAATATGCAAAGAAATACCTGAATATGACGCCGATATTGGAGCCGTCGGTACAGTGGGAACTGACAGGCGCCGAGATAGGGCGCTATGCAATTGCCGACGAAGATGAGCAGTATTTGACGCGCTTCAAATCGGGCCAGGGGGTATTTATGATGGTCACCGGAGAGTCGTTTCCGGTGTCGATAGGCGATGCCGGCTATCGCCCCGAGCCGTCGCCTGCATCGACTTTGCGGGCAGTTGCAGCGCCTCCAACGATACTCGACAGCCCGGTTGCCCAGCAGGCAGTGACCGAAGATATGTTGCGGGCTCAGTCAACGGCCAAACGGGCCGAAATGGCTGCGGCAAAGATATATGAACTGCGTCAGCAGCGTAACGATATATTGTCGGGGCAGGTGGATAATATGCCGTCAGACGGAGCTGCGATGAAACTTGTGCTCGACAATCTGAGTCTTCAGGAGCAGGCTTTAACGGCAATGTTTGTAGGGACAACGTCGGTATCAACCGACGTAAAGCGGTTTAATTATATACCCGAAGATACCGATGAGGATGTTACGCGGGCGGTTGTTGCGCGGCTTTCGGTGATTGACGGAATTGTGGAGGCCGACGACCTCTCGGGCGAGCCGATTTATGTGACCGTAAAGGTAACCCATCGCGGGGAGTTGCCTGTGAACGAGAAGGGTATTGTCAAGACATTCCCCAAGGAGGGTGTAGCCTATCGTATTCCGGGTACGGCCGATGTGTCGGTTGGGTACGGCGGCAGGCAGATGGCTGCTGTTTCGATTCAGGTAGCGCAGTATGGCGTAGTGTTTGGCCTTGACCCGGGGCTCTTTACAGCTAAAAAATCACCGGCCTACCTGCATTTTGACCCGGAAACCGGGGCTGTGTTGGAGCTCGGAGAGATTTCGGCCGGAGAGTGAATCTATGGCTGAATATCCTTGTAAAAGGGGATTTGGGGTAGGAATCGGGTTGTAAGCGTCGAGTAATCAACGTGGCAGCAGTAGTGTTGCAGGCCGTTTGAAACGACCAGATACTCAGCTTTCAGCACCATGTTGTACCGCACAATCTGGTTGAAGACGTCGCCGGTTATTCTGACGCCGGGAGCTTTGTATTCCACAATCATCAGCGGGGAGGCCTGACGGTTGAAAACAACGGTGTCGCAGCGGCGTGTCATTCCGTTGAGTTTTATCCCTATCTCGTTGGCCATCAGCCCGGATGGATATCCCAGCGAGCGCTGCATAAAGGATGTGAAATTTTGCCGAACCCACTCTTCGGGTGTGAGCGCCACAAACTTTTGGCGAAGCGGGTCGTAGATTAGCAGTCCCAGCCGCGCGTCGTGCTTAAGTTTAGGCTTCAGCGGCGGGAGGTTGAGCTGAACGATGCATTCGCTTCCTTTAATCTGATGGATTTCTTCTGACGACAATTCGGTCATAACTTCGGGTAAATTTTCACAAGAAAAGTGGAGCAACTTCTGAAAATTTGTGTAAATTTACCAATAATTCTTGATAAAGCAAAAATGGCAAGTACAGCGACATCGCAACCCGACTATTCGGCATTGGTCAAAACTATTCAATCGGGCAAGCCGGCCCCGGTTTATCTTCTTTATGGCGAGGAGGGTTATTTTATCGACTGCCTCGTAAAGGAGTTTGAGAATCTGATTCCGGAGGCCGACCGCGATTTCAACTTGTATAATATTTACGGTCCCGAGAGCTCGTCGCAGGAGATAATCGAGGCGTGTCGCCGCTATCCGATAATGTCTGACCGCCAGGTCGTTATAGTTCGTGAGGCTCAGGCGGTCAATGCCAATGAAATAAACAAACTGGCCCCGTATGCCGGCCGGCCCACCGATACGACGGTTCTTGTCATAACGATGCGCGGTACCCGTGAAACAAAGGGGAAGGATTTGGTTGCCGCCGTGAAGAAAAACGGGGTGCTGTTTGAGTCTAAAAAACTGAACGACCGGGAGTCGGCATCGTATATCACTCAGATGATAAAGGCCAAGCAGCTGCATATAGAGGCGAAAGGGCTGTCGATGCTCAGGGACTATGTTGGCAACGACCTGTCGCGGATACACAATGAGGTCGACAAGCTGACGGTTGCTCTCCCTGCCGGGGCAACTATCACGCCTGAGGTCATAGAGAAAAATATCGGCATATCAAAGGATTACAATAACTTTGAACTGATAGACGCGCTGGTGGAGCGTGACGTGGCCAAATCGTTGAATATCATATCTTTTTTTGCCGCCGACCCGAAGAATAATCCAACGACAGTGACTGTCAGCGCGTTGTTCAATTTCTTTGCCAATCTTATGATTTTTCAATTCAATCCCGACAAAAGTGCCGACTCGCAGAAGCGCGCACTGGGGCTTAAGAGTGACTGGCAATTGAAAAAGTATGTTGCGGCGGCGCGGAATTACAATGCGAGCATGACTATAGAGATAATTTCGGCGTTAAGGGAGATGGACACGAAGTCAAAGGGGATTGGGTCGCGAATGGGTCAATATGACCTTCTCAGAGACTTGATATTCAGAATCCTTTCGGTCAGAGGAACGTTGACCTCCCACGTGTGAATCATAAAAAAGGCGGCGCCAATTTTTGAACGGCGCCGCCCTTTTTCTATGAAGTTATGATAATTTAGTTGAGGTTACCGTTCTCGGCATCCTGAATCATCTTTTCGTTGGCAGTGATGTAAATTTCAACGCGACGGTTCTGAGCGCGACCTTCGGCAGTTTCGTTTGAAGCTACATAGTCGGTCATCGGTTTTCCTTCGGCGTAAAGACGGGTAGAACCGACACCGTTAGAGGTCAAATAGTCCTTAACGGCATTGGCACGGCCGTTAGAAACCTTTTCATTAGCAGCCATAGAACCGGTGTTATCGGTGTAGCCATAGATTTGAACGTTGGTGTCGGGGTTTGAAACCAGCGAAGTTGCAAAGTTGGCCAACTCTGATTTAGCTCCTGCGCTAAGAGTAGTTCCATTGGTCGGGAACAGGATACCGCCGTCGAAAGTAACTTTGATTGCCTGGAGACCGTTAACGTCGGTTACGCTCTCGATATTAGCGTTGGCAAGCTGAGCTTCAAGCTCTTTCTGCTGTTTGTCCATGCGGTTTCCGATGAGGGCACCAACACCGGCACCAACGGCAGCGCCGACGCCTGCACCTATCGCAGCGCCTTTGCCTTTGTTGTTACCGCCGAGCAGAACGCCGATGCCTGCGCCAAGAGCAGCACCGCTACCGCCGCCTATCATAGTACCTTTACCTGTATTTGTAACACCACAAGAGGAGAGAACGAGGAGCATAGCCAATGATGCAGCTCCACAAGCTTTTAGTAATTTCATGTTGTCAGTAATTTTATTTGTGATTGTTAAATGTTTGTCGCAAAGATAATCAAAAAAATCATAACAACTTCCCGGAAAGCTAAATTTGTGACAAATGACCGGCATATTGCACATGGCAGGCATAAAACGGCAAAAGGTTGCGGTGGAATTTGAAAAAAATAAGTACATTTGCAATGCGAAAAAATGGAATTGTTGCCATGAGAAACAAATCGAGGACTTCCCGACCGTCGTCAATGTTGTTTCACCTCGGAGCGCTCATCACCATGATAGCCTGGGGTGCATCTTTTGTGTCGACCAAGGTGTTGCTTGACAATGGATTGCACCCGGCCGAAATATACATATACCGATTTTTGCTTGCCTACGTGATGATATTGGCTGTGAGCCACAAGCGAATATTATGCAACTCGGTCAGGGATGAGTTGCTGTTTGCGGTGTGTGGCTTGTGTGCCGGTTCGATTTACTATATTGCCGAAAACACGGCTCTTGAATATACGCTGGCCACGAATGTGTCGCTCATAACGTCGTTGTCGCCCATATTGACGGCGATAATGATTGGATTTTTGTATAAGAGCGAGCGCCCGGGCCGCGGGCTTGTGATAGGCTCGATTATGGCCTTTATCGGGGTTGGGCTGGTGGTGTTCAATAGTAGTTTTGTGATAAATGTCAATCCGCTCGGCGACATGCTGTCGCTTTTGTCGGCGATTTCGTGGGCGATATACAGCATATTGCTGCGGCGTCTTAATGCGACCTACACTGTCATGTTTATAGCCCGCAAAACCTTTTTCTATGGGGTGTTGACGGCATTGCCCTATCTGCTCATCGAGCCCGAGATAGCTTCGCCGGTGCTGTTGCTGCGGCCGGCGGTGTGGGGTAACATTCTGTTTTTGGGGTGTTTTGCGTCGATGTTGGGTTATATAGTCTGGGCGCAGGCAATAAAGGTTCTCGGTGCGGTAAAAGCATCCAACTATCTGTATTTCCAGCCATTGGTGACGCTTGTAGTGTCGGCCTGGTTGCTTGGAGAGCGTATCTCGTGGATAGGCTACACGGGCTGCCTGATGATATTGGTTGGCGTTTGGTCAAGCGACTGGCTTGAACGCCGGGCGGCCATGAGGCGTTAAATCCACTCTAATTCATTGATAATCATAGTTGCAAGCGGAAGAGTGACGGGGTTGTTCTTCCGGGCCTCGCTGCGGGCTATCGGGGCAATAATGGCGGCCGACGCCGGGAAAAGGTTGAATAGCAGGCGCATGGCGGCATAGCGCGAAAGGTCGTCGGGCGCCGTAGCGAGGGCGGTTGCAATCTCGGTTGCAAACGGGAGGTGTCGCAGCAACCGGTGGCACAGAATGTCGATAGCTTCGGTTGACGATGCGGTCTGAATCCAGGTAATGGCTTCGGCTGGTGTCATTTCGTCTCGAGGGAAGAGCATAGGGGCTATCAGAACGCTTTCGCGGGTTGAAGTGTTGTTCCACAGCCATCGGGCGAGCGGGGCCGACGGGGTTATGCCGGCGGCGATGTCGGCAATCTGAGGAAGATTGAGGCCGAAAATGATTTTGTAGGGCGCTCCGGCCTTGCGGTAGCGGTCGGCGATAACGCCGTTTCTCATCGCGAAAAACTGTTGCTTGATATTTCTGATAATGCTCTTCATGCGTCAAAGTTAATAAAATTTAAGATAAAAGGGGTGTAACATTGTAAATTTATAGGGGTAAAGTTTCGTATATTTGTATTAATTTTGCGGCGTTTAAGTATCTGATGAATGAAAATGAGGAGATTACATATAGCATTGGCATTTGTGTTGGCGCTTGTTGCGCTGACGTTGTGTTCGCAGGATGTAAAGGCGTCGGTAAAGGAACTGCCTGTAACAACTGTGAACGGCCGTAGTTATTACTACTATGAGGTTCAGCCTAAGGAGACAATCTATTCGCTGACCCACAAGTTTGGGATTTCAATCGAGGAGATGTTTGAGGCCAATCCGTCGCTGAGAGACGGATTGAAGGCGCATCAGGTATTGTATTTCCCGGTGGATGGTAACGACGGTGCGGCGGTGTCGATTGCCGGGACTCACACTGTTGTCAAGGGTGAAACGATTTATGGAATCAGTCAGAAATATGGCATAACCTCCGAGGAGCTCGTAGCGCTTAATCCGTCGTTGAAAGATGGCCTGAAAGCCGGCGAAACGTTGATAATAGCCCAGGGGCAGGCAGTGAAAACCATGTCGCAGTCACGGGCCGGGAAAACGCATCTTGTACAGGAGGGCGAAACGCTGTTTTCAATAGCGCGGGCCAACGGGATAACGGTTGAGCAGCTTGAGGCGGCCAATCCCGCGGTGACGGTGTTGAAGCAGGGTCAGGTAATCAATATTCCCGAGGTGGTGACAGAATCGGGAAACCGGTCGGAAGAAGTTGTGGCGAGTGAGCCCGCAGAGGAGATTGCTCCGGTTGTTGAAAAGGGTGAAACCCGCATAGCGGTGATACTTCCGTTCATGTTAAAGCAGTCGCCGATGCCCAAGGCCGCAGCGCGCCATTTAGAGTTTTACAAGGGCTTTTTGCTCGCGGTTGACAGCCTGCGCAACTCGGGAAATGCGTTAAAGATTTATGCATACGATACGGCCGGCTCGACCGATACCGTTGCGATGATATTGAAGCGCCCCGAGCTTAAGAAGATGCACGTGATAGTGGCTCCCGACGATGACAAGCAGCTTGAAATGATAGCCCGTTATTGCCGTCAGAACGAGATAGCGGTGTTTAATGCTTTCTTGGTAAAAGATACAACCTACGTATCCAACCCAATGGTTATCCAGGCAAATATAAGCAGCGAGCAGATGTATTCAAGGGCTGTGACGGGGATGTTGGGGCGTCTGAACGGAGCGGTGCCGGTGTTTCTCAAGCGTCAGGGTGGCGCTACCGACAAGGCTGAATTCGTGCAGCTATTACAGGCCGAAATGCGAAACCGGAATATAGCATTCAAAACGTTGACTTATAGCGAAAAGCTGAAAGATACCGACTTGGCCAAACTGACGGCGGGCGATTATGTCTTTATCCCCGAAAGCGGTCGTGCGAGCGAGGCCGGCAATTATCTCAGCGCCCTGAATGCTTTCCGCGATAAAATGCTTGGAGGCGGTGGCGACGTTAAGCTGTGGGGTTATCCCGAGTGGACAACATTCAAGGGAGAAATGCTGGAGGGTATAAAAAGCTTGAACGCGCTGATATATTCTCGATTCAGCGATGATGCAGGAGCGTGGGACGCGACGATTGTCAATGCAAAGTATTCGCAGTGGTATGGCGGCAAGATGAGCGAGGATGTTCCGAGCCAGGGGTTGCTGGGATTTGATGTAGGAATGTTTTTGGTTAAATCGCTTTCGGGTGCCGGGAAAAGCCTGACCGGAGATACCGTGCCGACCTATCGCGGCGTTCAAAACAGTTATATGATAGGTCGCCGAGGGGATTGCAAGGGGTTGAGTAACAATGCTCTCTATTTGATTAATTACAGGCCGAGCGGTCTTGTTGAGAACTATTTGTTGCCATGAGGCTGCGGATTGGGTTGATATTGGCTGTAATAATGGCTTTGGCGGCGAGTGGCCGCACGCATGCCCAGCGTCAGTATGAGCCAAATTTTGCACTCGGGGCCAAGGGAGGAGCCACGCTGGGGCTAATGTCTTTCTCGCCGGCACCCAAGCAGGCATTTACTCCCGGTGTTACATTCGGTGTCGTGGCCCGATATATGGAGGAGAATCACTTTGGGCTGATAGCGGAGGTTAACATGACGCAGCGCGGATGGCGCGAAAACTTTGAGGGAGCGCCGTTTAAATATTCGCGAACGCTGACGTATATTCAGATACCGCTGATGACCCATATATTTTTCGGAAACAGACATGTGAAAGGTTTTTTCAATCTCGGGCCGGAAGTCGGGTATATGTTGGGAAGCCACATCAGTGCCGATTTTGATTATCTCAATCATGCGTCGGTTCCAAATTTTCCGGGTCATAACCGAGTTACCGAGCAGATGTCGATGGAGATTTCCAACAAATTTGATTATGGTATCGCTGCCGGAGTAGGTATTGAATTTGTGGCGGCCGGGCGTCATTCGATATTTATAGAGGGGCGCTATTATTACGGATTGGGAAATATTTTCCCGGCGGCCAAGCGAGATTATTTTTCGGCCTCGCGAACTATGGCTATAGAGGCCACGGTTGGGTATATGTTCAAGGTGAAATAGGGCTGACGGCCGGCGGTTGCGGGCCGCAGTTGCGGGGGTGAAATGCGAGAATTTCAGAGCGTAGACGGGTTGTGTCGAGGTGTAGATATATCTCGGTTGTGGCTATCGATTCGTGCCCGAGCATTTGCTGGATAGCGCGCAGATTGGCTCCCCCTTCAAGGAGGTGGGTGGCAAAGGAGTGGCGTAGCGTGTGGGGGGAGATTTCTTTGACAATGCCCGCCTGTTGTGCCAGTTTTTTGACGATGTAGAAAATCATGACGCGGGTCAGATGTCGGCCGCGACGGTTAAGAAAAAGGAAATTATCTTCACCGGGTTTTATGTCAATCTCGGCCCGGCTGTTGTTCATGTACAGGTTTATGGCGTCGATGGCAACGGGCGACATTGGTACGAGCCGTTCTTTGGACCCTTTTCCGGTGACTCCCAGGTATCCGCGGTCAAGACGCAATCGGGATATTTCAAGGTTGACAAGCTCGCTGACGCGCAACCCGCACCCATATAGCGTTTCCATTATGGCCCGGTTTCGCTCGGCTTCGGCCGACGCGGGGTCGATGGCGGCCATCATCCGGTCTATTTCGTCAACGGTGAGCACTTCGGGCAGGTGATTGCCTATGGATGGCGACTCAAGCATTGCGGTGGGGTCGGTTTCAATATAGCCTTGAGTGCGCATGAAACGATACAGCGAGCGTATTCCGGAGAGGATTCGTGCTCGTGAGCGTGGGGAGATTCCCAGGTCGCTGAGCTCGCCGATAAAGAGTCTTAGCAGATTGGTATCGGTATCGGCAGGATTGACGGCAATTCCACCGGGACCGGCTGTCTCTAAAAAATCAAACAGTTTGGCAACATCATTACGATAGGCGGCGAGTGTATTGAACCCGGCGCCTTTTTCCAATGTCAGGTATGCTTCAAACTCGGCGTTTAGTCGTTTTATGGCCGGTGAACGCTGCATGGTCAGAACGCGATTGAATAATGGGTTAACGGTAACTGTCTGTTGCCAACGATGACGCAGTTTCCGTTTCCCGACGTGAAACTCATCCCGGCGGTCATCTGTTGACGTAGCCCGGCAGCCAGCTCGCGGTGTTCACGGGAAAGTATCATTATGCTGCCGCGGTTTAAAGCGCCGGCGAGCTGCTCTAACGATAGCGGAGTGTTGTCGGCGACAACTACCATGGAGAAAGTGGCGCCGGAGCGTGTCAACCGTTGGGTGGCGACTTTCAGTGCGGGATTGGGGGTTGTGACAACAATAGCCTCGGGCGGCAGGGCGGCAGCAATGCGGTGAACAAGGCGCGCAAACTGCTTTTGCCGTCGCGTTGCCGCCGATGAGTTTATATTGTCGTAGCAATAATAGGCATAGCCGTGGCGATGGCGCAGCACGTCGGTTACAAACCAATAGGCAAACGGCGAATGGATTCCGTGGCCGGCTGCACGATAGCGGCGAACGAGCGGGCCTATCAAACGTGCCATCATTTTGTTTCGGCAGGCGCTTTTGCCGCCTCGGTTTCTTTGCGCCGGCAGCCGGTAATACCAACGGCTATCGCGGCAGCCGCCATAACGTAAATCAGTATTATCGACACGCGGGCAATGTTGACGGTGGTGTGAAGACTCGGGGGGTCAAATTCCATGACTACCGTATGCTGTCCGGCCGGAATATGGGCGGCGCGGAGGATATAGTTCACGCGGGCAAGCTCGGCCGGCTCGCCGTCAATAGTGAGTTTCCACCCCCACGGGAAATAAACTTCCGAGAACACGGCGGTGCCTCCCTTGGCGCTGCGGGCGTGATAGGTAAGGCGATTGGGCGCGTAGGTTGTCTCAAATATAGTGTCGCCCTGACTCTTGGGCGCCGAATTGGCTATGACGGGCGCATACGGCTCGTCGACAACCGCCGTGGTTGCCGGGTTGATTCGGCCGAGTGCGGCCATTTCGGCGTCGGCACCCTTGACGGTCAGGATTGTGTCGACAAACCATGCGTTGCCCATGGCGTCGGGATTTTGAACCGGCTGTCCGTCGGGGGCTATGATGTATCGGGCATTGAGCATGTTGAGAACATTCCAGTCGGCATCGGTTGCCTGACCGGTCTGGAAATGGCTCAAATGCCTGTCAATCATATCCTGATAGCGTGTAAGCTTGGCCGCATGATAGCCGCCTATGGCTTTGTGATAATAGGATGGGTCGGCGCTGTTGAACCGCGGAATATCCATTACCCGATAGTTCATCGTGGTGTCGCGGAGAATGAATTCGTCGGCCGGAATTTTAGCGATGGGAGCTCCGGTCGTTAGCCGTTTGGGTACGAAACTTTCGTGGTCGATATAGCGCTTGTTGATACTGAAAAGGTCGAGCGCTACAAGTGCCGTCAGGAGCAGAACGGTGGGAGTTGCTCCGAGTCGTTTTCGCGATGCAAAGTAGATTACCGCCATGGCTCCGACAACCAAAAGCAGGGAGCGGATGGCGTCGTCGCTGACGAGGTTGCCGCGCAGGGTCTCCACCGCGCTGTAGATTTCGGGTGACCTTAGCGAGAAAATCTGTTGAATTTGCTCTACGGGGTAGCCCTGTGCCGCCATGGCGTCGGTGATGTATCCGTCGGTAGCAACGTCGGCGTCGCTGATGAATGACCCAAACAGACTTGGAGCCACTATGGCGGCGAGGCATATCACGATAGTTATGCCAAAAGCCCATGCGATAGGCGCGCGATACCGCGTGAACATTTCTCCGCGGGGGGCCGACAGCAATTCTTTAAGGGCCAGGCATGCCAGCAACGGCATTGTAAACTGGGCTATCACCAGGATACTCTCAACCGTTCGGAACTTGCTGTACATCGGCATATAGTCAATCATAAAGTCGGTTGGTCCCATCAAGTGGCGCCCCCACGACAATATGATTGAAAACAGCGTCAATATGACAAGCGCCCATTTAACAGGTCCTTTCACAATGATGCATCCGAGGAGGAACAGCGCCACTATTATCGCGCCTACATATACGGGGCCGTTTGTGCCCTCGGGGTCTCCGAAATATTGACTGATGTAGCTGAGATATTGGGCGGATGTTTCGTTGACCTGACCTGCGGCGACAAGTTTTTTCATGTCGTCGGTTTCGGCCAGGGTCAGTTGTTTGAAGCTGCCTTTCTCGGGTTTTATGGTGGCTCCGCCCTTTATATTGGGGATTAGCAGTGTAAATGTCTCGGAGGGCTGGTAGCTGTATTGGGTAATATAATCGCGGTCAAGCCCCGAGCTTTTTTCGGCGGCGTCGGCTGAGGGTGCCGACAGTTCGCTGTGGGCTCCACGCATGGTTTCTTTACTGTATTCCTTTGTGTTGTACAGGCTTGGCAGATTGGCCCCGATAGCCAGGATTGCTGCAACAAGGAGCACGCCGGTTGCTATGCTCCATTGTTTCATCTGCTTAGCCCTGATTGCAACGATAAGATAGGCGATAATCAGCCCGGCGATTACGAAGAGGAAATAGTAGGTCATCTGAACGTGGTTTGATGCAATCTGCATCATTGCGCTCACGGCAGCCAGCGCTCCTCCGGCGATGTATCGCCTGCGGTAGGCGAGAATGATGCCGCCGATTGTTGGCGGAACATAGGCCAGGGTAATAAATTTCCAAATGTGCCCGGCCCCAATCAGAATCAGGAAATAGGATGAAAAACCGTAGGCCACGGCTCCGAGTAACGATACTTCGGGCCGAGCTCCGATAGCGAGCATCATCACAAAGAAACCAAGCATCATCATGGCAAGCAGATTGGCCGGGGATGGCAGGCCGAGCCCGGCAACGGTGTTTATCCAGTTGAAAAGACGGTTGGACTCGTAGCTTGGCGAAATCTGGAACGTAGGCATGCCCGAGAATAGGGAATTGGTCCAGCGCGAGGTCTCGCCGGTTGCTTCGGCGTAGGCTTTGGCTTCCTGGCCTATCGCGATACCCTGTTGCGTGTCGTGCTGTCGCAGGACATTGCCCTGCGCGGCGTCGGGATAAAAGTAACACCAGGCCAGCGCGGCAATGAATATTATGCAAGCCACGATACTCAGAAAGCGGCGTGATTTGATTAATTGGGTAACGGCGGCAAGGGTGCCTGCTATTTTCGGGTTATTTTCTGTTGCCATAATTCAATTCTTTCACAGTTCAGCCGATAGCCGATGGTCTATCGAAATTCAATCGGTAAAATTAAGCATAAAAATCGGGTATTTTTCCCGATAAATTTACAAATTGCAAATTTTAGCAAAAAAAATATTCAAATACTTGCACAATCCAAAAAACGTGCCTACCTTTGCAGCGCTATTCGACAAGGCGGATAGCGTCAATGACTCCGTAGCTCAGTTGGTAGAGCAAATGACTCTTAATCATTGGGTCGAGAGTTCGAGCCTCTCCGGGGTCACAGTTTAAAGCGAGATTCATCACCGAGTCTCGCTTTTTTCATTCTGTTGCCGGCCGTCGGTCAGTCTTGCTTTGGTTGCTTGTTATTCGCCGGCGAAGATGGCCGAAACGCGGTGTTCAAGCTCGGTTGAGGTAAGGCGTGTGGAAAGGCTGCCGCGATGGGCAACGGAGATATTGCCGGTCTCCTCGGATACCACGATTGCAAAGGCGTCGGTTGCCTGTGAAATGCCGAGCGCCGAGCGGTGACGAAGCCCTAAGGAGCGTGGAATCGTGGAATCATGGCTTACCGGAAGAATGCATCCGGCCGATTTTATGCGGTCTCCGGCAATAATCACGGCGCCGTCGTGCAAAGGGGAGTTTTTGAAAAATATATTTTCAATCAGTCGCGAATTTATCACTCCGTCGATTATGTCGCCCGATTTTTCGTAGCTTTCAAGCGATATTGACTGCTGTATGACGATGAGCGCGCCGGTTTTTGATTTGGACATGTTCATGCAGGCGTAAACAATCGGGAGAACGTATTGACGGTATTTTTGCTCGTTATCGTCGGAGGCGGTGTGGTGGAAAAGGTTTTTAAGGAAACGCCACCGCTTGTGGTCGCCGAGTGCCACCAAAAAACGTTTTATCTGCTCCTGAAACAGGATTACGAGTACCAGCAGACCTATTGACATGAATTTGTCGAGAACGGTGCCTATGAGTTTCATTTCGAGTATCGGCCCCGCAAAGGCCCATACGACGATGAATGTCAATACTCCAAAGAAGATGTTAAGCGTGCCCGACTCCCTCATTATCTTGTAGATATAATACAGGAGCAGACCCATAATTGCTATGTCGAGCGCGTCGCGCAGTCCAAAAGAATCCATATCAGGAGTTGGTTAAATTATAAACTTTATTTCGGTTGTTGACCGGTAGCATTGATACCAGAGTGACGGCTTGACGGGCTTGAAGGGGGTCGTGGACTCTGATGAAAGCGGCTCCGTGGATGAGCGCGATTGTGTTTACAACCGTTGTGGCGTTAAGTGCCTGGCTTGCTGTGATTCCTAATGGCTTGGTCAGCATTGATTTGCGTGATGCGCCGATTAGAACGGGGCACTCCAATAATTGCGCTATCTGTGGGATGGCGTCAAGCAGCCGATAGTTTTGTTCTACTGTTTTTGCGAACCCCAATCCGGGGTCGACGATGATGTCGCAAACACCCATAAGACGCAGTTGTTCAACCTTTTGCGATAGCTCTCTGACGACGTCGGCGGCGACATCGGTGTAGGTAGTCATTGACTGCATTGTCTCGGGTGTGCCTCGCGTGTGTGTCAGGATGTAAGGAGCTTTGAGTGAGGCTATTGTCGGGAACATCAATGGGTCGAAATTTCCGCCTGAAATGTCGTTGATGATGTCGGCGCCGGCGTTGATGGCTTCCCGGGCAACCGAGGCGCGGAATGTGTCTACCGACAGCGGAATATCGGGCAGAACGTCACGAACGGCTTTGACCGCCGTCACTATTCTGAGCGTTTCGATGTCGGGGTCAACCGGTTTGCTTTCCGGCCGGGTTGAGCATGCACCGAGGTCAAGGATGTCGGCACCGTCGGCCACAAGTTCACGCGCCCGCCCGGCAATTGCTTTGGGGTCAATTGCTCGCGAATCGGCGTAAAAAGAGTCGTCGGTGATGTTGATAATCGCCATCACTTGTGGCCCGGTCACGTCGTATAGCCGACCGTTGAGGTTAAGTGTAAATGGTTGAATAGGGTTCATCACTCGCGAAGTTACAACAAAAATTTGTTACTCCCAAGTTGTATCTAAGGTTTGTTTACCGCTTCGTCAAGGAAACTGCGTTCGCGGCGTTCGGGGCGGGGTGTGTCTGATTTTCGGGTGGAGTGTTTCCCGGGAGTTTTCTTGTGTTGCTTTCGCGTAGAGGAGGTGGTGTCGGGCGGTGTCGGGGCGAGAATGGTGACGGCAGTGTCGGCGTCACGGCGGTTATCCACTTTTGATGTTGGCTGTCGTTCCGACAAAAGGATGCATCCGGCGATAATCGCCAGAATAATCAGCAGAGCGATAAGCCCGCGGCGCTCGCGCGATGAGAAAATTTCGGCCATTTTTTTGTCAAATAAATACGCCGATGAGGATGAGCCCGATGAGAATCGGGGCTACATATCTGACGATAAACAGCAATACGTTGAACACGTGGGAGGTAACATCGCCGTCGTTGGTCAGCTCGCGGTACAGAAACCCTTTCGGGGCAAACCATCCAACATAAATGCAAAGGAAAATGGACCCTATTGGCAGACAGATATTTGTTGCCAGGAAGTCAAGGGTGTCGAAGATTGTCATTCCGGCGATGCGGATGTCGCTGAAAGAGTCGCTCTGGGAGTAGGCGCAGATGGTGCTGAACAGAATCAGCGGCAACATTGCCATGAGCACGGCTTTGACGCGCGACAACTTGAAACGGTCTTGCAAAAAGGCTATGGAAACTTCTGAAATAGAGATGGTTGACGTTAGCGCAGCCACCATTAGCAGCAGGAAGAATAGGATTGACCATAGCTGTGTGCCGGGCATGTGGGTGAATACCTCGGGAAGGGTGATGAACACGAGGGAGGCTCCCTCAAGGCCTTCGCCGGTGAGGTTGAATGTCATGACGGCCGGGAAAATAATCATGCCCATCAGGATGGCAACAAGCATGTCGAGCAGAGAGACGGTGAGAGCAGTGCGGGTAAGGATTGTTGTTGGCGGATAGTAGGATGCGTAAGTAATCAAAATGCCCATTCCCAGCGAAAGGGAGAAGAATGCTTGCCCGAGAGCGTTTAAGGCTACCCGGGGTGTGATTTTTGAAAAATCGGGGTTTAGAAAAAATTCCACGCCGTCGGAAGCGCGGTCAAGTGTCAAGGCAACTCCGCAGAAAACGAGCAGGAGGATAAACAGCAGCGGCATCATTATGTTGCTTAGTCGCTCAATGCCTTTTCTGACGCCGAAAAGCAGTATCCCGATGTTCAGCGCCAGCACGATGTAGGTGTTTATCGATGCGTTCCATCCGTCGGCGATAAATCCGTTCATTTTGGCTGCAAACGGGGCTGACGTGGCGCTGTCAATGCCGTCGTAAAGGCTGCCGGTAATTGATTGCCAGAGGTATTCAAAAGTCCATCCGGCAACTACCATGTAAAAGCATAAAATCATGTAGCTGGCGAGAACCGCAAGGGCTCCGACGCTCCACCAGGGCTTGGAGGCTCCGAGGTTTTTGAATGACCCTACGGCATCGCTTTGTCCTCCGCGGCCCAATGCAAATTCAGACACCATCACGGGGATTCCGAGCAGGAAAACGCAGGCGATATAGAGCAGGAGAAATGCAGCGCCTCCATTGGCCTGTGCTTCGGCCGGAAATCGCCATATATTGCCCAATCCAACCGCCGAACCAACTGTGGCGGCTACCAATCCTATTTTTGACCCAAATTTTGCTTTCATGCTTTTTTATCTGAATTTATGGCGCAAAGTTAGTAAATTCTCTAACAAAATAAAAGCAATAAGGCTAAAATGGTCACAAAATGACATCTGTGAACTACCGATGATATAGAAATTGGCGTATTGTCCAAATCTTTGATTATATTTGCAAATAAATTGAGACAGACCGTTTTGTGAATTATGAAAAAGATACGAATTTCGCTTTTGGGCCGTATAGGGCTGGCAATTGTAATCGGAATTGCGATTGGGTGGATTGTTCCGGAGTGGGGGGCGCGCCTGGCGTCAACTTTTAATACTGTCTTCGGGTCTTTCCTCGGGTTTATGATTCCGTTGATTATCATAGGGTTTGTAACTCCGGCGATAGCGTCAATAGGCTCGAAGGCGGGGAGGCTGCTGATTGTGACGGCGGCGCTGGCCTACGCGGCGACGCTTTTGGCCGGAATGCTGTCGTATGCGACGGGTGCGTTGACGTTTCCGAATCTGATTCACGGTAATTTAGCAAACGGCAGTATTGTCGCAGCGCAGGCGGTAGAGCCATTTTTCAGGGTTGAGATTCCGGCGATGATGGCGGTGACAACGGCGCTGGTGTTGTCGTTCTTAATTGGACTCGGAATTGCCTATTCGGGTGCAAAAGTGCTTTCTGCCGGATTTGATGAGTTTCGGGAGATTGTGGTTAAGGCGATACGTGGAATTGTTTTGCCGTTGTTGCCGGTTTACATCTTTGGAATTTTTGTTGTTATGACTTTTACCGGCGAGGTGGCGGGCATTGTGATAACGTTTAGCAAAATCATAGTTGTTATTTTTATTCTGCACGTTTTTATCCTTTTGCTTCAGTATTGTGTTGCCGGATTATTGGCCGGGCGAAATCCTTTGACGATGTTGCGCACGATGTTTCCAGCCTACCTGACGGCATTGGGAACACAGTCATCGGCAGCAACAATTCCGGTGACGCTTGAACGTGCTGTCAAAATGGGAGTTAGCGAGGATATAGCAGGGTTTGTAGTGCCCTTGTGTGCCACGATTCACATGTCGGGCAGTACGTTGAAGATAGTGGCGTGTGCGCTGGCAATGATGATAATGCAGGGAATCCCGTATGATTTGCCGATGTTTATTCATTTTACGGCGATGCTTGGAATCACAATCATAGCGGCGCCCGGAATACCCGGAGGAGCGATAATGGCAAGCCTTGGTCTGTTATCGTCAATACTTGGCTTTACCGATGCTCAAAATGCGCTGATGATAGCGTTGTATATTGCCATGGACAGCTTTGGAACGGCGTGTAACGTAACCGGCGACGGGGCGTTGGCAATGATTATCGACCGATATTTTGGCAAAAAGGGGGATGTCAGTCGTCGGCTTTCATGATTGTTTTTTCGGAGCCGTTGGTTATAACAATCAGATTCTGAAGGTCGGCGGGCGATTCAAACCGGCATGGAACTTCTTCGACGCCGTTGCTGTTGACGGCACCCCATTTGCCATCGCGCTTGACGACAGCATATCCGTTAAGATAGTTTTCGCAGGCTTGATACATCAGTTTGACGGTAATGCGCCCCTGCTGGTTGATGAAACCCCATTTCCCGTCACGGCACACGGCGGCAAGCCCTTCGTGAAACGGCCTGGCCTGGTCATATTTCGGTTTTATAACCATGACCCCGCTGACGTTCTGATATCCCCACATGCCGTTAATGCCTTGAAGCGGAGTTAGCTCGAAAGCCGACAGTGAAAGGGTTGTCGCTGCGAAAATGCAGATTATGAGCGATTTGAGGTGTTTCATAGTCGCGACTTAGAATGCAGAAGATTTCAATAACAGGCCAACACGCTCCTGCAACCCGAAAAGGAGGTTCATGTTGTGGATTGCTGTGCCGGCGCAGCCTTTCAGCAGGTTGTCGATAACGGATGTTATGACTAATTTGTTGTCGATTTTGTCGATGTGCAGGATGCATTTGTTTGTGTTGACAACATCTTTGATGTCGGGCTGAGTGTCGGATAGGAATGTGAAGTTGTGGTCGCTGTAATAGTCTTCAAAGATTTGCTGCGCCTGGTTTGCGTCAAGGTCGCTGTCCATGTAAACAATGGCTACGGTTCCGCGAGAAATGGGACCTAACAAGGGGATGAGATTCAGCCGGCCGTTCCAGTTGGGACTGAGGGTGCGGATTGTTTGATTAATCTCGGGCAGCTGGCTGTGGGTAAGTGGATTGAACAGTGTGATATTGTTGCTGACGCTGGAGTATGCCGAGGCGATTGCCGGCGTTGTATCTGCGTCGGAAGTGGCTGTTATTGCGGTTACGTGAATGTCGCCCTCAACGCGCAGTTCTTTGGCTAAGGGGAGCAGCGCGAGCGAAACGGCGGTTGCAATGTTTCCCGGGTTGGCAACGTGTAATGCTCCTCGTACCATGGGTTTGCGGTTTAGTTCGGGGAGCCCGTAAACAAAATCGGAGGCTTGGTCGGCAAGCCTGAAATCTGAAGATAAATCGATGATTTTGAGCGTTTCGGGCAATGGATTTGCAAGGATGAAATTCCGGGCTTCTCCATTGTTCATGCAAAGGAACAGCATGTCGATATTGTCGACATCAAGATTGTCGGTAAATCGGAGATAGCAGTCTCCGATAAGACCACGATGGATGTCGGTGATTCTGCGCCCGGCGTTGTCGGATGAATGAATCCAAGAAATTTCGACGTCGGGATGATTTATGAGCAGTCTGATTAACTCTCCGGCCTGAAAATGTGAGCCACCAATAATTCCGGTTCTAATCATTTGTTTATTTGTTGTTTATGGAACGATACTGTTAGAAAGATGTGAATAGTCGAGAAATGCTTTTTCGCACAAATCGGAGGAAACGACGGGCGACAAAGCGTTAATGATGTCTTGCCGGGATGAATTTGGGTTAACAACCACAAAAACAGTGTCGGTTCCGGCAATAGTGCCGAGGATGTGCCCTGAGGCGAGGGTGTCGATGTCGTATGCGAGTCCGCTTGCATATCCGTTGCGTGTTTTCAGAACAATCATGTTGTTGGATATTGTCATCGACATTGGTTGCAGCGGCGAGCGGGGGATGTTGTAATTGGCCGTGGTGGCCGTGTTTTTTTTGTATTGTTCCGGCCAGGAATCGGTATCGGTAATGACGTATCGGTAATGGCCGTTTTTGTCGGTGATTTTGGTGGTGTGCAACCGTTTGAGGTCTCGCGAAAGGGTTGCCTGCGTGACGGTTATGCCTCTCTGTGTCAACAGCAAGAGGAGTTCTTCCTGGTTGGAAATGGTGTTGTTGTTAAGGATATCAACGATATGGTTAAGTCGTGATTTTTTATTTGCAATCATGGTAAAATGGTGTTTTACAGGTGTTTGTTGTAATTGTGTAAATGTGTTTGCGGATTGTCGTAATCGAATAGGGTTGTAAAAATCCGGTCGGTCGCGCCGCTATTGTCCATTATGTATTTTCGGGCAATCGCGCCGGCTTGTATGCGTGATTCTTTATCCCGGGCAAGTTTGTCCAGAATGTTGTCAAAATCGTTCTGTGAAGAAACAGGGAAAGCCGCTCCTAAGTTGATGAGGTCGGTAGCCTCCCGGAATTTTTGATAATTTGGGCCAAAAACCACGGGAATTCCGTAGACGGCGGCTTCGTTGATGTTGTGTATGCCGGCGCCGAATCCGCCTCCAACATAGGCGATGGCGGCGTATCGATAGATTGAGGCGAGCAACCCGAAGCTGTCGATGACGATATGGCGAATGCCGGGGGGTATTGATTTGTTTTGTGACCGGTATTGTTGCAGCTCGGAGAGCAGGTATGCGTTTTCGCCGAGGTTGTAGAGCAATGATTTAAGTCGTTGTTGGTCAAACTCGTGTGGGGCGATGATTGAGCGGTATTGATTGTTCCTTTTAAGCCAGTCAAATATCAAAGTTTCATCGGCCGGCCATGTGCTTCCGGCAATGAGAATGTTTTTCTCCCCGGAGGCGGCAAACTCGTTAATGATTTCATTTTGAGCTGTTTTGCGCATTATCTGAATTACGCGGTCGAGGCGCGTGTCGCCGGTGACGGTGGTGTTTGTGATGCCGATGTTTCGTAGTAGCTGTTGTGATGCGAGGTTTTGCAGGAACAGGTGGGTGAAGCATCGCAGCATTTTTCTGAAAAGGCCTCCCCATGGCATAAAGAAGCATTGGTTTTTGCGGAATATGCCTGAAATCAAGAAAGTTGGGATATTTCGTTTGTGAAGCTCGGTCAAGTAGTTACCCCAAAATTCGTATTTGATGAAGATAGCCATAGTTGGAGCAAACGACTCAATGAAACTTTGGGCGTTTGCTTTTGTGTCAAAGGGCAGATACACAGTCATATCGACCTTGTTGTAATCTTTTCGGACCTCCATGCCCGAGGGGGAGAAGAAGGAGAGGAGTATAATGGCGTCGGGGAAGGCTTCGCGTATTTTTTCTATCAGAGGCCTTCCCTGTTCAAACTCGCCTAAAGATGCGGCGTGAATCCAGATTCGCTTGTTGGTCTTGTTGCTCTCGGAGAGTCTGTTAAGCGAATCGATGCGAGCCGCCGTATCACGCTGTCCTTCAAGCATCTTCCGGGCTTTGATATTCCAGGTGGATGCAACTTTGACAGCGCCACAGTAGGCTGCGATTCCTATCCGATAAAGGATGTTCATACGGCTGAGGCGAGTATTTTGATTTTAGGCTGTAGCTGAGCCGTCACCGATAACTTCGATGGCTTTTTCAACGCGGGCGCGAATTTCGTCAAGCCCCATAAGCTCAATGATGTCGAACATGTGCGGGCCTTTGCATTCGCCAACAACCGCAAGTCGTAGAGCATTCATGACGTTTCCGAGGTGGTAGTTGTTTTGCTCAATCCATGCGAGTATGTTTTCTTCGGTCGGCTTGCTTTCTACCGAGCCGGTTGTCTCAATCTTGTCGAGGAGAGCACGGAGTATCGCCGGGGTCTCGGGTGTCCAACGTTTTTTGATTGATTTGGCCTCGTATTCAGTAGGTCGGATGAAGAAGAACCGAGCCTGGGCGGTGAGGTCGGCGACAAAATTGATACGCGCTTTCACCATTGCGATGGCTTTTGTTATGTAGGAATCGCCGAATGTAGCAGGATTTACGCCGAGTTCTTTTTCCATGACGGGTTTGAACATGTCGGCCAGCTCTCGGTCGTCGAGCTTGAGGAGGTATTCGTGGTTGAACCAACGGCCTTTCTCATAGGCGAATTTGGCGCCGGCACGCGAGCAGTGTTGTATGGAGAACTTTTGGATAAGCTGGTCCATAGACATGATTTCGGTGTCGTCGCCCGGATTCCAACCCAGCAGGGCAAGGAAGTTGACAACGGCTTGCGGGAGATACCCGTTCTCGCGGTATCCGGCAGAAATTTCGCCTGTATTCGGGTCGTGCCATTCGAGCGGGAAAACGGGGAATCCCAGTCGGTCACCGTCGCGCTTGCTGAGTTTTCCCTTTCCGTCGGGTTTGAGCAGCAGTGGCAGATGCACGAACTCGGGGCGTGTGTCGGCCCATCCAAAAGCCTCGTACAGAAGAACATGTAGCGGCGCTGACGGCAGCCATTCTTCACCACGGATGACGTGGGTAATCTGCATGAGGTGGTCGTCGACGATGTTGGCAAGATGGTATGTTGGTAGGTCGTCGGCGCTTTTGTATAAAACTTTGTCGTCGAGGATGCTTGAGTTGATAACAACCTTGCCGCGAAGGAGGTCGTTGACTTCAACGTCGTGTCCCGGCTGAATTTTGAAACGCACAACGTAGGGTGTACCGTTTGAAATCAGATTTTGGACTTCGTCGGCCGACAATGATAGCGAGTTTCTCATCCGGTTGCGAGTAGACGCGTCGTATTGAAAGTTTGGCGTTGTTTCGCGTGCTTGGTTCAGCTCGTCGGGGGTGTCGAAAGCGTAGTATGCTTTCCCGGCGTCGAGGAGCATTTTTACGTGTTCGCGGTAAATGTCGCGGCGCTCGCTTTGCTTATACGGGCCAAAATCGCCACCTTCGTTGACGCCCTCGTCAATCTTGATTCCGAGCCAGTTAAGGGCTTCGTTTATGTATTCTTCGGCACCGGGAACAAATCTCCGGGAGTCGGTGTCTTCGATGCGTAAAATCATGTCTCCGCCGTTCTGACGGGCAAAGAGGTAGTTGAACAGGGCGGTTCTAACTCCGCCGATATGAAGAGGACCCGTTGGTGAGGGAGCGAATCTTACTCTGACTTTTCGGTTCATAGTTTGTGTTTTGTCGTTTAAAATCACGCAAAGGTAATAAAAAAATCAATTGGAAACAGTGTTATAGCTGAATTAATGGAATCGCGGGGGTGACGCAGGGTTGGAAGCCTGCTTTCCGGGCTGACGCAGTGTGACGGGAGGCGGGGCA
>JAFLTJ010000004.1:0-10540 GCA_022510465.1 Muribaculaceae bacterium | reverse complement strand
TTCCGGGCTGACGCAGTGTGACGGGAGGCGGGGCACTGTGAATGGCGCAGGGTTGAGGGGTGCTTTCCGGGGTGAAAATGGAGGTTTGTAAATTTATGGGGGTATTGTTGGTTGTTTTTGTTGTATCTTTGCGGTTGTGAAAATGAGATTTAGTTAAACTGCTTCAAAAAATTAAGACGATGAAACATACAAGAGAAGAGAAGATGGAGGCGATAGGTCGAGTGATGGATACGCTTGACGTGCTGCGCGTTAAGTGTCCATGGGATGCGAAGCAAACTAATGAGAGTCTGAGACCGAACACTATCGAGGAGACCTTTGAACTGGCCGAAGCGCTGAGTAACGACGATACGTCGAATATCTCCAAAGAGCTTGGCGACGTGTTGTTGCATATTCTTTTTTATGCGAAAATAGGGGAGGAAAAGGGGGAATTTGACATAGCTGATGTTGCCGATAAACTGAATGGGAAGTTGATATTCAGACATCCTCATGTGTTTGGCGATGTGAGTGTTAAAGATTCGCATGAGGTAGAGCAGAACTGGGAGCAGTTGAAGCTGAAAGAGAAAGACGGGAACAAGCGAGTGCTTGCGGGAGTGCCGACGGCGTTGCCGGCCTTGATAAAGGCTGACCGTATTCAGGAGAAAGCTGCAAATGTAGGTTTTGACTGGGAAAAGCGGGAGGATGTGTGGCACAAGGTTAAGGAGGAGGTTGCCGAGGTTGACGCAGAAATCTCGACGATGAATCAGGAACGCATAGAGGATGAGCTTGGCGACTTGCTGTTCAGCATAGTGAATGTGGCGCGTCTCTATGGTGTCAATCCCGAAAATGCACTTGAGAAGACTAACAAGAAGTTTATCAAGCGGTTTAACTACATAGAGGATAAAGCAAAAGAGGAGGGTCGCAAGCTGAATGAAATGACGCTGGATGAGATGGATGTTTATTGGAACGAGGCAAAAAAACTGTAAAAGGTGTAGCAGGGGATGGGTATGAAGGTATGTATAGCGGAGAAGAAGAGTGCGGCGGCCGACATAGCGTCGATATTGGGCGCAAACGTGTCGCGAGACGGCTATTTTGAGGGGAATGGCTGGCAGGTGACATGGGCAGCGGGTCACCTGTGTACGCTGAAAGAGCCTCACGATTATACCGAGAGGTGGAAACGGTGGTCGCTTGCGCAGTTGCCAATGATACCTGAACGCTTTGGTATCAAGGAGATAGAGGATAAGGGGAAGCAGCGACAACTGAACGTGATACGTACACTTGTGGCCGATGCCGAGGAGGTGATAAACTGCGGCGATGCGGGCCAGGAGGGGGAGTTGATACAGCGGTGGATAATGCAGAAAACAGGTGTAAAATGCCCGGTGAAGCGTCTATGGATTTCGTCTCTGACCGATGAGTCGATTCGCGAGGGTTTTAACCAACTCAAACCGCAGGAGGAGTTTGACAACTTGTATATGGCCGGCTTGTCGCGGGCAATCGGAGACTGGATTTTGGGCATGAACGCGACAAGACTCTATTCGCTAAAATGCTCGTCGCCGGGAAATGTGTTGTCGATAGGCCGCGTTCAAACGCCGACTTTGGCTCTGATAGTAGAACGCCATAAGGAGATTAAAAATTTCGCTCCAACCGACTACTGGGAGCTGAAAACAATCTATCGGGGCACTACGTTCAATGCCACCAAGGGGCGTTTCATGGTTGAAACAGAGGCCGATGAGGCGCGTCGCCAGATAGCCGACTCGGAACTGACGGTCACGTCGGTAGAGGATAAAAAGGGGCGCGAGGCTCCGCCAAGACTGTTTGACCTGACGTCGCTCCAGGTTGAATGTAACCGAAAATGGGGTTGGACAGCCGATGATACATTGAGCCGAATCCAGTCGCTGTATGAAAAGAAAGTGACAACCTATCCACGTGTAGACACGACCTATCTGACGGATGATATATACAAGAAGGTGCCTGATATTCTGCGCAAGATGACTCCTTACGCAGCGCAGACCGCTCAGGTGCTTGCAGGTAAAATTCCCAAGAGCAAAAAGGTTTTTGACAACTCAAAGGTGACCGACCACCATGCTATAATCCCGACCGGGGAATCGCCGGCGGTTCTCGTTGGCGAGGAACGAAAGCTGTATCACCTTATAGCATTGAGGTTTATAGCTGCATTTTATCCTGATTGCCGTTTTTTATCGACAACAGTAATGGCCGACGTTGCCGGGATTGGGTTCAAGGCAACCGGCAAGGTGATAGATGACCCGGGCTGGCGGGTGTTGTATGCCAAAACATCGGAAAGCGACGGGGAGGATAAGGAGCAGGATGAGGATGGCATTCTTCCGACGTTTACATCCGGGGAGCATGGTCCCCATGAGCCATCGTTGCTAAAAAAGGCGACTCAGCCGCCGAAATACTACACCGAGGGAACTCTGCTGAGAGCAATGGAATCGGCCGGCAAAAATGTGGAGGATGAGGAGCTTAGAGAGGCGATGAAAGAGAACGGAATCGGGCGCCCGTCGACCCGCGCTGCAATAATCGAGACTCTATTCAAACGCCGCTATATATATCGCGAACGAAAAAATATAATGGCCTCGGATGCGGGAATCAAGTTGATTGACACGATTAATGAACGAATGCTTAAGAGCGTGGAAATGACCGGCGTGTGGGAAAACAGATTGCGACAAATAGAGCGTGGCACCTATCAGCCGTCAACCTTTATTGCCGAGTTAAAGCAGATGATTGAGGAAATAGTGATTAATGTAATGAGTGATAACTCGATAGGTCGAATAGAGATAAAAGGGGGCGATGACGGAGGCAAAGGTAAGAACGGAAGTGGCACCGGCGCGGCGGGCGGCAATGCCCCGAAACCACCGAAACCGCGGGCACCGCGAGTTACAAAATTGGAGCAGATAAAGTGCCCGAAATGTGGTGACGGTCATCTGCTGCGCGGGCGCACGGCGTATGGGTGCAGCCGATATGCAGAGGGGTGTGACTTGAGATTGCCTTTTGAGGAATTTCCGGAGGGAATGACGCCGGGCAAGTTAAACAGTGCAATAAAGAAAGAATTTAAACGATGAGCGACGAAGTTCAGATAGTTATAGTGGGTTTGACGATATTGGTGGCGATATTGGCGCTGGTGTTTTCTCGCCGGCGCAACAAGCGTGAGAGGAGATGTGACGGGGATTGTCCTAACTGTAAGCGATAATTCGGCTCTGCCGGGCTATCGCAGGCTTGGAAGCCTGCTTTCCGGGCTGACGCGGTGTGATGGGTGGCCGGAGCCGGGTTCCAATTACAGGCGATAATCAATCTTTGTTGGGGTGGGAATAAAAATTTTCCCGACTATGCAAAATAAACTAAGAAAAGTAGCGTTTTGAAAATATGAAACTTACCTTTTTGGTCCCCCCGTGTTATGACAGTGCGCAGCCTGCCGAACGCTCGGCCGGATGCACCCGCATTGTCTACCCGATGATAAATATTTATGAGCTCACGGCCGCGGCCACGTTGCGCGATATAGGCAAACACACTGTGGGTTATGAAGATTTTGTATTTGAAGGAACCGGGAAAAACTCGGAACGTAGATTTGAGGAATTTCTGAGTAACGACAGAGCAGATGCCTATCTAATCTGGACCGTCAATCTATCTATTGAAAGCGACATACACGCCATCAGCATTATTCGTCGTTACCATCCGAGCGTGCCGGTGATTTTATGCGGTCCCGGAGGTACATATTTCTACCGCAAAATCCTTGACTCGACTTCGGGGGTGTATATTGTGCGCGGCGAGCCCGAGTTGACGCTATTGGAACTAACCGAGGCGTTGAGCAACGATAAACCACTCGCAGATATCCAGGGCATTTCATATCGCGACGAAAATGGTGAAATTCGCTCCAACCCGTCGCGCCCTCTTAACCCCGACATAGATGCACTTCCTTTCCCGGCGCGCGATTTGTTGCGCGGGCGAGTGTACCACAATCCCAAGTTGAAGACAGGCCCCTACACTACAATGTTCACGTCGCGCAACTGCCCGTACAAGTGTATATATTGTGTTCCGTCTTCACTGACATTTGCACGCGAGATAGAATATCGGCGAGACCATCCCGGGCGGAAACCCACGATAGGTTTTCGCTCTGTGGAAAGTGTAGCACGCGAGATAGATATGCTTGCCTCGGAGGGGGTGAAGGCCATCGGATTTATGGATGACAATTTTATCTGGAATGAGGAACGCACACGCTCAATCTGTGACATATTGCGCCGTCACGATATAGTGTGGGGTTGTCAGGCAAGGGTTGACGCCATCACCGAGCCAATAGCCAAAATGCTTGGAGAAAGTAATTGCCGTTATGTTGACCTCGGTATCGAATCGTTTGATGACGCAATATTGGCCTACATTAAGAAGGGGATAACCGTTGCCGATATATATCGAGCGGTAGAACTGCTCAAAAAATACAATGTTCCCGTCAAGCTTAATGTGCTGATAGGGAGCAGCCCGTTGGAAACACGAGAGACGGTCAACCATACGCTGCGCGAGGCAAAAAGGCTTGAAGTAGACCAGGTGATGTTTAATATCGTGTCGCCTTTCCCGGGCACGGAGTATTATGAAATCTGTCAAAAGAACGGGTGGATTAAAGGCAATGAATATCGCCCCACTGATGTTCAACATGAATCTATTCTCGAACTACCACAAATCTCCTCGCAAGAGATGGAACGGTTGCTTGTGCAAAACAATCTAAGCTATTTTCTTTCGCCTAAATTTATTTTCAAGCAGCTGCGCCGTTTCTCCTCGTGGAGTGAATTTGTGGCATCGGCCAAAGCCATTAAACTCAAATTGTTCCACTAAGTCACAGGTTCCATGGAACTGTCAATAATCGTACTCACCTGCAACCAGCGAGCCTACACTGTGCGCTTGCTGGAAACGATGATTCCATACCTGAGCCGATACAGTTCCACCGAGCTTATACTAATTGACAACGCATCGACCGACGGCACCCTTGACGCCGTCAGAACGATGGACCTACCGCATAATCAGATTACCCTACTCAGCAACGAGCGCAATCTTGGTGTGGCTGCCGCCCGCAATATAGGGTTGAAACGCGCGAAAGGTGATTTGCTTCTAATTCTTGACAATGACACCGAAGTGACCGTTGAGGCCATAAGAGGGCTTGTAGAGTATATGGCCGATAACCCGAATTGCGGCCTATCGGCCCCTGCACTGCGGTCTCTTTCCGGGGAGATACAGCTGAGTGCAAAACCGTTTCCCGGGCTGGGAATAAAAATAAACCACGTTCTCAGACGCGGCTCGGTATCGGTAGCCGAACGCGATGCAATGAGCTCTCGTCATCCATTATACGTCATCGGTGCCTGTCAAATGATTAGACGCAAAACGATAGAAACTGTAGGCCTTCTTGACGACCGAATCTTTTACGGGCCGGAGGATGCAGATTTTTGTATGCGTGTTGCGGCGTCGGGTTTTACCGTTGACTATGTTCCATCGCTGAGCATTGTCCATCATTGGCAACGCGCTACTTCCCGCTCCCCTTTTTCACGGCTGTCGCTGCTCCACATCAGGGCTTTAATTTATTTCTACATTAAACATCGTCGCTTGATATAGGCTTATCACGGCGACCGGGCAACTGCTTTGTCAAGCGACGGGTTAGCGTGACATGCGTTTGAGGAGGTTGTAGGATGGAATTATTCCCAGCTCACCGGCTTTGCTGAGGTCGGCGGCTCCGGCGTCGCGATTGCCGAGACGGAAGTAAACGTATCCGCGATTATAGAATGCTTCGCCGAAATCGGGCTTAATCTCAATGGCTTTTGAGAAAGCGGCAATGGCTCCGGTCAGGTCGTCGTTTTCAAGCAGAATTACGCCTTTGTTATAGTGGGCAACGGCCATGTCGGGCGATATTTTGATTGTTGTATCGAGGTCGTCGATGATGGCTCTCATCGAGGCCCGGTGGTCGTCGAGGTGGAGTTGCGTATTGGAGTTGTCGCCGGGGGATAGCGAAGTAGAGCCGGGCAGCATTGCGAGTTTGTATCGAGCCATTGCGCGAGTGAAGTATGCGAGAGCAAAGTTTGGCGAGCTAACGGTGCATCGGTCAAGGTCGAGAATGGCGGCGGCGTAGTCGCGAAGGGTAATGAGGTCCATGGCGCGCCCGAAGTAGTCGATAGTTCGGGGAGTGTGTGACGCGATGTAGGAGTTGTAGTATTCCACAGACTGGAAGTGACGGCGTGTTGTTTCGTCGTCGGTCATGGCGGGCTCGTGGTTGGTGACGCGCAGCGGGGAACGGAGAGTGTGGGTCGAGTTAATCTCGTCGACCTCGCGGATGTAATCTCCTCCGGGTTTCAGCTCGGTAGGATCGTCGTAGAATGTCAGCACAAAAACAGGTTCAATGGAAACGGTCACGTTGTTGTCCTGAATTTTTCCGCGAATTTCTTTGCTGTTATATTCTTGAGTTGGGGTTGTGTTGTCGTTGATTGTGTTTAGAGACGTGAAACGGCGTGATATTTCTTCTTGCGAATCGCTGTTTGACTGGTCAAGGTTGTTGTCGTCAGCATGATTTATAGCGTAAGGTGAGCCGTCAAGCGGGCTGCGGCGTACTCGAGTTTTTGCCAAATCGATGGATTTGCGGTAGTCTCGTTCGGCTGACCGGTCGCCGATTATTCTCTTGCAGTCAAATCGCAGGAAGTAGGCGGCGGCAAAATCGGGGAATGCGTCAATTACGCGGTTAAGGTCGCTGATGGCAGCGTTGATGTTGCCGATTTGCCGGTATAGCGTTGCTCGGTTGTAGAGCGCCTTATAGTCGTTGGGATTGATTTTGAGCACGGTGGAGAAGTCGTCGATGGCTTTGTTGTCGTCGCGAGTCTCGGCTCGGAGCAGCCCTCGATTGAAGATGGCGGTTGTGTTGGCGGGTTCGAGCTGGATGGCGTAGTCGTAGTCGGCCATGGCGCCGAAGTAATCGTCGAGCCTGTATCGCAAGAACGCGCGATTGATGAAGAAGCCGGCGAAATGGGGTTGCAGGCGGATGGCTTCGTTCATGTCGAGGAGGGCCCCTTCGAGGCAGCTGTCGCGCGCAATGGCGATGTCGGCTCGCATAACGTATGCGTTTATGGAGTTTTTGTTTATGTCGATAGCCCGGGCGATGTCGTTCAGGGCGTTGGTGGTGTCGCCAAGGGCAATGTTAAGTTTGGCCCGACCGAGATATGCGTTGTCGAACGAGGGGTTGTGCTCGATGATTTTTTCAAGTGTTTCCTTGGCCCCGTCAAAGTCCTTAAGTTCTTGTTGGGCAATGGCTTTATTGAACATGATGCCTCGATTGTCGGGTAGCATTTCAAGGGCATGGTCGTAGTCGAGGATGGCGTTCTCAAATTGCCCCATATTTTGTGCTGCAACGCCTCTAACCTCGTATGCGTCGGTTATAAATGGGTTTCGCTCGATGGCGAGTGTGGCGTCGTTAAAGGCGCCGGCATAATCCTCCAAATTAAGCTTGGCAACGGCGCGGTAGAAGTAGGGTTGAGCAAGATAGGGCTTTACGCTGATGACTTGATTAAAGTATTGAATAGACAGGAGATAGTCCTCAAAATAAAGGGTGTTGCGGCCAATTTTCATTACTTGGTCGGTGTTTATCTGAGCTCCTGCCATGAATGGGGCGATGATAGCAAACAGTATAATGGAATAACGGTATATATGCCAACAAAATAGCTTCATAATGGGTGTATTCCTATAAGGATTGTGTGAAGAGAATAAATCGGAAAGGCAAAGATAGTAAAAATAACTAATTTGTATTATCTTTGCGATGCCGAAACAACTATACAGATGGAACAAGAGAGGATAATATCATTTGATGAGGACCTTCGGGAAGCAGTGGAGACGCTGCGTCGCGGAGGGGTGATATTATATCCGACGGATACGGTGTGGGGTCTTGGCTGTGACGCGACGTGCTCGGAAGCGGTCAGGCGGATATATGAGATAAAACGTCGTGCCGATTCAAAGGCTTTAATAACGCTTGTGGGCGATGTTACAGATTTATATCGATATGTAAGCGATGTTCCCGATATTGCGTTGAGTCTGATAGAGCTGTCGGCCAAACCGCTGACGATAGTTTATGACAAGGGGGTGAATTTGGCTCCGGAGTTGCTGTCGGCCGACGGGAGTGTAGGAATTCGCGTGAGCCGAGAGCGTTTTTCGTCGCAGTTGTGCCGCAAGCTTCGCAGGCCGGTGGTATCGACGTCGGCGAACAGAAGCGGGGAGGCTACGCCGGCTATTTTTGATGAAATCTCGCCGGAGATAAGGGCTGCCGTTGATTATGTTGTTTCCTATCGGCAGGATGACAGGCGTCAAGCGGTACCGTCGAGCGTTATCAAGCTTGGGAGTGATTCAACGGTGAAAATTATACGGCAGTGATTAATGTGACTAAACAGCGGATGAAGTATATCGTGGCCGATTATCTGTCGACCGCGCTGGCTTTGGTGTTGTTTAACGTGGCGCGTTATTGCCTGGTAGATACGATATATGAGCAGTATGGCTCGTTTTTACTGTTTTTGCAGTCGAACGGTGTAATCCTTGGTTTGACGGTTATTCCTCCGGTTATGATGGTAATATATTATCTCGGGGGGATGTATGACCACGTAATTCAGCGCTCAAGGCTGCAAGAGTTTGTGTCGACGTTCACGACGTCGTGTATAGGAACGTTGTTGTACTTTTTCACGGCGTTGATAAATGATTATATCCCGCAGACGAAGATTAACTATGAGATGATATTGCTGCTGATAGTGTTGCTGTTTGGCTGTGTTTATACGTGCCGGGCAATTATCACGCAGTATACGACGCGAAAGGTTTTTTCGGGCGAGTGGGGGTATAATACGTTGATAGTGGGGGTGTCGGAGTCGGCTCGCAGAATGGCTTCGGACCTGTCGGGGCGGTATAGGTCGATGGGGATGAAGGTGGTTGGATATGTCAGCACGCAAGAGGGTGAAGATTTGTCGGGAGAATATGGTCTGCCGGTCTATGATATAGATGACTTGCCTGAGATAGTGAGGGAGGAGAATATCCAGAAGCTGATTATAGTTCAACATCAGAGCGGGCGTCGCGCAACGGTTGATATAATAAACCGATTGTTCCCTTTGGATTTGTCGATGTTTATAACGCCCGATTTGTATAATCTGATGACGATGCGCCCCCGAATGACCAACGTGGCGGCGCTTCCGCTGATAGATATATCGCGGTCGGACATGCCGCCAAGCACGTTGAATATCAAGCGGTTCAGCGATATTGTTGTGTCGGCGACCGCGCTGATAGTTTTGTTGCCGGTTTTTGTGGTGATAGCGATATTGATTAAGTGTGATTCGCGCGGCCCGGTGTTTTACCGGCAGCAGCGAATAGGCTATCATAAGCGGCCGTTTGATATCATAAAGTTCAGAACGATGGTAGAGGATGCGGAGGCCGACGGACCGGCGCTGTCGATAGGCGATGACCCCCGTATAACGGGCGTTGGCCGCGTTTTGCGCAAATATCGCCTTGACGAGCTTCCCAATTTCTGGAATGTGTTGCGTGGCGATATGTCGCTTGTTGGTCCACGGCCGGAGCGGGAGTATTACATTCGTCAGATATTGGAACGGGCGCCTTACTATACGATGGTGCATCAAGTCAGGCCCGGTATTACGTCGTGGGGCATGGTTCAGTATGGCTATGCCAATACGATTGACGGGATGATAGAGCGCTTGAAATATGACTTGCTGTATCTGGAGAATGTTTCGTTTCTGGTAGATATTAAAATACTGATATACACAGTTCGTACGGTGTTGACCGGCCGAGGAATGTAACCGATATAGAGATGGCAAACAGGATTATAACCGGATTTCCAAGGCAGTGGTCGTCGCTGTTTACGTCGATAGTATTGTGGCGGGAACGTCACATAAAGGAGAAGACGTTTGTAATAGTGCTGGCGCTGTTGGTGGGCATATTTGCCGGTTTTGCCGCGTTGTTGCTGAAGTGGCTTATACACTTGATTTCGGAGGTTTTACTGTCGGGATTGCCAATCCAGGAGGGGAATTATCTGTTCCTGCTCTATCCGGTTGTCGGGGTGGTAATATCGGCGCTGTATGTTAAGTTTGTCGTAAAGGATAATATCTCGCATGGAGTCACGCGTGTTCTCTATGCTATATCGCAGAATAAGAGCCGGTTGAAACGCCATAATATCTATACGTCGATATTTGCGAGCTCGATGACGATAGGCTTTGGCGGTTCGGTTGGGGCTGAGGGTCCGATAGTTTATACGGGGGCTGCCATAGGGTCAAATCTGGGTCAGGCGTTCAGGATGTCACCCAGGATATTGATGATAATGGTGGGCTGTGGCGCTGCGGCGGGTATCGCGGGCATTTTCAAGGCGCCGATAGCGGGGTTGCTTTTTACGCTGGAGGTGCTGATGATAGACTTGACGGCGGTGTCGGTGATGCCGTTGCTTATAGCGTCGATAACGTCGGCTACGATTGCATATATTTTTACGGGATATGATGTAGAGTTTTTCTTTGTTCAGTGTGAGCCGTTTGTGTCGGCCCGTATTCAGTAC
>JAFLTJ010000039.1 GCA_022510465.1 Muribaculaceae bacterium | reverse complement strand
GCCCGGAAAGCAGGCTTCCAAGCCTGCGCCCTCTCCGCCCTACCTCCGCCTCACGGCCCCGCGCCTCCCGCCCTCCATTATACAACTTAGCATTTGTAAACCATACTTCCCTCCTATTTTTAGAAAATTTTATCAAAAATCCCATTTTTTTTGTCATTTTGTTTTTAATAATCAAAATTTCATATACCTTTGCAAAACTTTCCTTAGTAGGGATTATTTTTAAGGTAATAATAATATTAAACTATTTGAGCATGAAGAAATTTTACGCATTAGCACTCGCTGCCTCTGTTGCAGCATCTGCTTCAGCTTTCAATCTCAATCTTGAGAATGTTCAGCGTCAAGTTCGCAGCCTTGACCTTTCCAAGAAAGAGGCTCCCGCAACTCCGTTCAGCGCCTCTATGGTTAGCCGCGACATCCCCGAAGTTCAAACCCGTCTACTCAGCGCCAAGAAAGCCGACGCCCTCACCACTCTCGAAGGCAACTGGACTTTCCTTATGGGTGATTTCTATCTGCAAGGGGGTGCTGGTGCTCCGATTGAGATAAATTACACTTGCTACGTTGAGGATGGTGGTGCATATTTTGAAGACCCTGATGGAATTGAGCTCCCTTTCATTGCCGAATACGATGAAGCCACCGGTCTTCTCTATTTCGACAAGTTCTATATTGGAGAGATAAGTGGCTCTAACGACGGAGTAAATTATCAAACTTTTTTTCTGCATCAAGAGCCATTCGTATATAACTACGATACCGATGATTTGGATTTCCAACCAATCGAAGGTCTATTCGACGCTGAAAATGCCATTATTACTTTTGAACCAGACAATGGTCTCGCATGGTCGGCATTCTTAGACGAGTATGGCGCACAAAAAGCCGGTTATTTCGCCATCTATGACCTCATGGGTGCCGAGCCCACTGCTGAGGATACGAGCTGGAGTTTCTACAGCGACGCTATTCTGCTTGACGGATGGATGGTTCCCGGATTAACGTATCAAGATGGTACGCCAGCACTCCCCGAAGACCTTCCGTTTGAAGTTAAAATTGAGCGCAGCGCGGTAAATCCCGACTATTATCGCATCGTTGACCCATACGCCGAACTCGCTGAGGTTATTGAAGGCTTTGGTCCCGGGTACATTCAGTTTGACCTCGGCAATCCCAAGTTTGTCGCAGTTCTTCCTCGTATCAAATGCGGTGCAACCAACGCTGGAATGGATCTCTATTGCGTTAATATGCTTGGTTTATATATGGGCGTCTATCCAAGTATACCTAAGGATGAGATTATCGCCCAAATTGGAGCGAAGATAAATGAAGATGGTTGCGAAAGTACCCTTGATGATGACACCATTTATTGCCAGCATGTAGGATTCAATTTTGCCGGAGCAATAGACAAATACTATTCATGGGTTGATGCTGCCGACAACATGAATTCAACCGTTATCTTCGACAAGGCTCCTGGTGACAACAGCGGTATCACAGATGTAGCCGTTGACAACAACAAAGTTGTTTACTATAACCTCCAGGGTATACAGGTTGAGAATCCCTCTAAGGGCATTTTCATCCGCAGCAATGGCAAGAACACAACCAAAGTTTACGTTCGCTAATCACACATAACCCACTATATCAAAAGGTCTGCGCCATCCCGCGCAGACCTTTTTTCGCCCCCACAACCACCACACCGCGTCAACCCGCACCCATCACTGCATCCCATCACGCCGCGTCAGCCCGGAAAGCAGGCTTCCAAGCCTGCGCCATCTCCGCTCTCCCCGCGAAATTGCCCGGAGGGCATAAAGATTGTTAGCCCTCGACTTACGAGCTTCAGCGAGTTGTCGGGGGTTGCTTCCAAGCCTGCGACCACCACTGCATCCCATCACGCCGCGTCAGCCCGGAAAGCAGGCTTCCAAGCCTGCGACCTCTCCATCCTCCCCTCCACCTCACACTTGCTCCTGCGGAACAAACACATATTTCAACCCCGATGGATTCCCCTCAACAAGCTCAAACTTAAGGCATTTACCCGCATAATCAAGCGACTTTATATCAGCCGCCGGGATAAAAACACACTCCGGCAGCGGTCGGTCATCCTCCTCGTCAACCTTGACACACTCTATCGTCAGATTTCCCGCCTCATCATAGGTCACAACCCGCTCGAACGACAGCACCCGCAGCTCCGGGCGCAACATTTCGCTATAATAGACCAACAGCAACAACATCGGGTAGACAACACAAACTATCATCCACGCCACTATCGCATAACGCAAATCAATAGCCACCCCAAGCAGCATGAAAGCCACAACCGGAAGCGCTATCGCCGCGACATAACGCCAAACTAATCTCCCGATTACCGCACGAACATAGAGCGACTTCGGGAGATTAAATGGGGAGGTTGTAAACGGTTCAGTCAGCACCGTCTCAATCCAACTTATGGATTACCAAGCCCGAACGGAGCTTCGGCTCAAACCACGTAGTTTTGGGCGGCATAATATTACCCGTGTCGGCAATATCCATCAACTGCTTCATCGACACCGGATAGAGCGCCAATGCAACAGCCATTTCACCCGAGTCAACGCGACGCTTAAGCTCACCCAACCCGCGAATACCACCTACAAAATCGATACGCTTGTCGCTGCGCAAATCCTCGATTCCAAGAATATCACGCAAAATCAAGTCGCTCGAAACCGTAACATCAAGAACCCCTATCGGGTCATTGTCATTGTAGGTCCCTGCGTGGGGAGTCAACGAATACCAGCGACCCTCCAAGTACAGCGAGAAATTGTGCAGACACGACGGGCGATAAGGCTCACCGTCGCCCTTATCCTCAACATCAAAATTCTCTCGCAGGCGCTCTATGAATTCAGCCGAGGTCAGCCCGTTCAAATCCTTTACAACGCGGTTATAATCAATAATCTGCAGATGACTTGCCGGGAAACAGACAGCCAAGAAGAAATTATATTCCTCGTCGCCGCGATGGGCCGGATTGGCAAGCGCTTTCTCGTTGCCAACCAAAGCGGCCGCAGCCGTACGATGGTGTCCGTCAGCGATATACAGATATGGTATCGCTTCAAATGCATCCGTTATACGCTTGATAAGGCCCTTGTCGGCAATCACCCAAAACGTGTGGCCAAACCCGTCGGGAGCCACAAAATCATATTCCGGCTCACCCTTTGTGACCGTCGTTATTATATCTTCAAGCTCTGCATTATCGGGGAAAGCAAAGAACACCGGTTCGATATTGGCATTGTTGATACGAACATGCTTCATCCGGTCCTCCTCCTTGTCGCGACGGGTCAACTCATGCTTCTTTATGCGCCCCTCCATATAGTCGGCCACGTTGGCGGCCACAACGATGCCATACTGGGTGCGCCCATCCATCGTCTGCGCATATATGTAATAATGCTCCTCGTCATCCTGAACAAGCCACCCCTCGCGCTGGAACTTATTAAAATTCTCAACCGCCTTGTCATATACAGCCGGCGCATGCTCATCGGTTCCGGGAGCAAAATCTATCTCCGGCTTGATTATATGATACAGCGAGCTGGGATTACCCTCAGCCTCGGCTCGCGCCTCCTCCGAATTTAACACATCGTATGGTCGCGAGGCCACGCGGGTGACCATATCGCGAGGCGGCCGAACACCGCAGAATGGTTTTACTTTTGCCATGGTATTGAGATTTTTGAATCAAATTACTTGTTTTTTCTGACAATCGTCTGCTCGCGGTCGGGACCTATCGACACGATTGTAATAGGAGTTTCCAACTCTTTCTCCAGGAAACGGATATAATCGGCAAACTCGGCCGGGAATTCATCTTCGCTCTTCATCGCCGTCATATCGGTTTTCCACCCCGGCAGTGTAACATATACCGGCTCAAAATTGTCGTCATCCAGATAGAACGGCAAGTGGCGGGTCTCCTTTCCGGTCTTGTCGCGGTAGGCCACACACGCCTTCACCGAGTCAAACCCGTCAAGAACGTCACTCTTCATCATAATCAGCTGAGTGACACCATTTATCATAACGGCATAGCGCAACGCAACCAAGTCAATCCACCCGCAACGACGTTCGCGCCCCGTCACGGCGCCATATTCGTGACCGAGGTCGCGGATTTTCTTGCCCGTCTCGTCAAACAGCTCCGTTGGGAATGGACCGCTGCCAACGCGGGTACAATATGCCTTGAAAATGCCAAACACCTCGCCTATCTTGTTGGGAGCCACGCCCAAACCCGAGCATGCCCCGGCGCAGACGGTATTTGAACTCGTCACAAACGGATAGCTGCCAAAATCCACGTCAAGCATTGTCCCTTGCGCGCCCTCACACAACACCGACTTGCCATCCTTGAGCAAATCATTGATAAGATACTCGCTGTCAACAATCTCGTAAGTCTTAATATAGGCAATCGACTCCATCCACTTGGCTTCGGTGGCCGTGAGAGCCTCCATGTCGGGCTCATCGCCAAGCGCTTTCAGCTGCGCGATGTGACGGTTGCGTGCCGCCTCATAGCGAGCCTCAAAATCGGCCGTCAGCGTATCCCCGAGGCGAAGACCGTTGCGGCTCACCTTGTCGGTATAAGTCGGGCCTATACCCTTGCCGGTGGTTCCTATCTTGCCGCCGGCCTTTGCTTTCTCTGACGCTGCATCCAGCAGACGGTGAGTGGGCAATATCAGATGAACTTTGCGTGATATGCGCAATATCGAGCGCAGGTCTACCCCACTCTCTTCCAACGCCTTGGCCTCCTCGCTAAACAAAATCGGGTCAAGGACAACTCCATTCCCTATTATATTTATCTGCCCATGCTGAAAGATTCCCGACGGTATCGACCTGAGCACATACTTCTTCCCTTCAAACTCGAGAGTATGGCCGGCATTTGGTCCGCCCTGGAAACGCGCAACTGCGTCATAGCGCGGTGTCAGCACGTCTACGACTTTACCTTTTCCCTCGTCGCCCCACTGCAGGCCAAGTAAAACATCTACTTTCATTTTTCTCTTAGTTTGTATATAATCTGTTGTTTATCTATTGTTTATTCTTTTTATTTTTCTCTCTCAAAAGCTTGTTTCGACGTCGCTGGCACTTCAAGCACACGCCAACAACGTTCATTTCATAGTGCGACACCTGAAATTTGTCAAATCGGCGCCGCAACATCAGCGTCGCCAGCTCGGTATCCTTAACCTCTCTGACCGACCCACACTCGCCGCACACCATCCGCAGCCGGGGCAATTTGTCGACCACCCGTTCATACAACACAGCCGACTCCCGATTGACTATATGACGCTTCAACAAACCGGCCTTTACCAAATGGCCAAACGTGTTGTAAATCGTCGCTACGCTAATGTGAAATCCGCTCTGTTCAAACTGAACGTGCATATCGTTTACGCTGATACGCCTGGTGCACGATGCTACTGCCTCTACTATCGCATCCCGCTCCCGCGTATGCCGCAACCGGTGTTTCTTCAAATATGCATTAAACCCGGATATTATGCCGCTCTTTATTTTGTCATCGCCATTCACAGCCCACAAAGATATAAAACAATCTTCACTTCTGCAACAGTCTTTTCCCGGTTATCGCGCCCCGTCTTCCTGTATATCTATCTGCCTCCCTACCGATTCCTCATGAATCGCCAGCAAAACCGTTTTCAGAAATCCGGGGTTCAGACCCATTTCCTCTCCGGCGGCAACACGCGACCGCAACACATCGTTAAACCGGTCACTCTGAACCACCGGGATGCGATGTTCACGCTTATAGCGGCCTATCTCGTGCGACACCTGCATGCGGCGCGACAAAATCTCAAGCAGCTCACGGTCAATCTCGTCTATCTGCCGCCTCAACAATTCAAGCCCGTCGCCGGGCCCGGATGTGCCGCGAACAATCAAGCTCTCCATCATCCGCCCCAGCTCGCCCGGCGTTATCTGCTGCCGGGAGTCGCTCCATGCCTCCTCCGGGCTCACGTGCGATTCAATCATCAACCCGTTGAAACCCATATCGAGCGCCTGCTGTGATATCGACTGAACCAGCTCGCGACGCCCCCCGATGTGCGACGGGTCGCATATTATAGGGAGTTGTGGATAGCGAAGATGCAACTCTATCGGTATATGCCAGTCGGGCATATTACGGTACAAATGAGTCCCTTGAGCCGTAAATCCGCGATGGATGGCCCCCAGCCGATGAAATCCGGCGTTATAGAGCCGTTGCAGCGCCCCAATCCATAACTCTATATCCTGATTAACCGGATTCTTAACAAGAAGCGGCATCGACGGGTCGCCAACTTCAGCCAAAGTGTCGGCTATCTCCTGTACGGCAAACGGATTGGCCGTTGTCCGAGCCCCAATCCACAGCAGGTCAACACCGGCACCAACCGCCGCCTCGACGTGATGTCGGTTGGCAACCTCTGTTGCAGTGTACATCCCGGTCTCGGCTTTCACCATGCCTAACCATTGAAGCCCCTCTTCGCCTACACCTTCAAAACATCCCGGCTTGGTGCGCGGCTTCCAGATACCGGCACGAAACACCTTGACACCCATGTCACACAGTCCGCGGGCAGTATCCATTACCTGCTCACGTGTTTCGGCACTACACGGCCCGGCGATTATCAACGGTGCTGCCGGGTCAATGCCCGGCAGCAATATAGATTTTAAATCGGTCATTTTACGCTGCGTCTACACTAATAGTCATAGTCAAATTTGAGGTCCGTGACATACAGCACCGCGCCGTTTCCTCCCGTAAAGAAATCGCCATATTTTGACGAAGACGCCGTCAGAATCACATAGCGCGGAACTCTCGATTTGCTCCTGTACTCCAGTTCGACATCAAACGACGTGTAACTCTCTATCGATTTTCCCGACTGGAAACGACCGTAAGCAACTACATAATCAGCCTCCGGATTGAACAGATTCCTATTCTTGGGATTAGTCCTTATTTCAAACGGCTCGGCCGAGTCAATCAGAGCAACCCACACAACACACGTATCGGGCTGACCAATCATTCCCGTATAGCCCTCCGTTGCATGACTGATAGGAGCTGTCACATATTTCAGCTGACCTTTGAGGCGCGTAGGCCGGTCGCTCCACTGACGCCCGAAACTGAGAATACCGTTAGTGCCATCGGTCTTGACATAACTTCCTGCAAAAATATTTCCTGCGGCAAGCTTGCCAAGCGGGCCGATACCTACAAATCGCGTTTCCAAGCGGGCCGCACTCGACAATCCCGCCGGAGCGTCATTTGTCGGAGTCGAGTTTGAATCGCCAAGCGTAGTCGCTCCCTTATTTCCGGTATCCCACCACGACTCGCCGCTCTCACTCCACGGGCACCACACCTTTCCGTTCTGCCACCACTGCGAGAAATCGCCATTGGGAATCAACGGAGTAGCTCCGGTGGTAAACTGCATTATCGAGCCCGCATCGTCGCCGCTTACAGCCCGATACTCGTATGTTGTCAACGGTTTAAGGTGTACCAATCGAGCTATGAAGCGACCTCCCTCGGTCTCAATCCAGCTCTGCGGAACACTCTCCCACTCGCTGCTACCCTGAACGCGATACTCAAATCCATTGGATTTACCCTCCTCGGCAGCACCATAGAGCCATGCAACCATCGACCACGCGTCAGCCCCCTCTGTCGAAACCTCACTCTCGGCCATGTTTACAGTAATAACCCAGTCAACCGACCGCCCGAACTCTGTGACTGTCACCGTTACAGGGTTGCTGAAATCAACATCCTGGTCGGCGATGTCGGGGCTGATTGTCGACGTCGAGCCGCCAAGCTTAATTTCCGTAACATGCACCGAATGAATATCCGAGCGCGAACTAACTGTTGCCTCAACCGTGTGCGCATCAACATCTATTATCGATGCACCTATCTGATTTTCAACGGCAAAACTCCGTTCTAACGACTGAATAGCCGTCACTTGCCACGTATACTCCTGATAGAGCGAAACTGTTGTACTCACCGTTTCCGATAAATCAACACCCTCAAACCAGGCTTCACAATCATCCCACGACGAATCCTTCGGGTCCAGTTCATAATTGGCAATCTTAACATTGTGTATATCAACCGCCTCACTCAGATACACCGTTATTTCGCGGTTTGTCGGGTCTATGGTTGCCTGACGTGATGCCCCCTCTACATCAAACACCGTAAAATTGGGCTGTATACGGGGATAAGGGATGTCGTTTTCTATACACGATACTAACAACAGACATCCGGCCACGGCGGTCGCCATTGAGGCAACTGCCCGGCGCAATATAGTTTGATTAAATGTGAACACCGATTCCAAAATTGATATTAAACAGATTAAATTTAAAATTGGCTCCTGACGTAAATCGAGTACCCTCGTTCACGCCGTTTGTATGCTGCTTCTCATGCTTCAGATGAATACCGAAAATGCCAAACGAAACATTGAAATTCACCCTATCCATGACAAACATCGTAACTCCCGGCGAGAAATTCAGCGAAGCCCCCGTTATATCGGTCTTCGTGTCGCGCAACTCGCCGTTATAATAGCGCTGAAAACGTGACAATCCGCGATTAAACGACAGCTCCACCTCGTTGAATATCGCAAATCGCTTCAACGAGCTCAAACCAACATAATTACGATAAAAAACCGACCCGCCGGCCGAGCGGTAATAATAGTTGACATCCTTAAGCGAGAAATTCAAATCATCATCTATATCAAGCGTCAGGCCTCCCAGGTCAAGCTCACCGCGGCTATAGTTAAATCTCACGCCAACCGACTGGTTATTCTTAAAGAAATAACTTACCGATGGGTTTACCGAAAATATTTTACCGTTCAAATCCAAGTCTTTGAGAACCGAAAGCACCTGCACGTCACTGGCGTCAAACTGCCCGTAACTTGCGGTCAATCCAACCGCCCATTGACCCTTGGGCACAAACAGATAGTTGTACAATCCGCGGTCATATCGCCCCAGATTGCGCTGCGGAATGATTACCGGAACCGTATCCTTGCCCACGATGACACGCTCGGCCAGCAACGCGCTGTCGGGCTGTGACAATGATTTATGACGTATAATAGGCAGACTGCTCTCGGCGGCTTTTACTGTTCCGCCGGCCATCGACATCCCGGCTATTACTCCCACCGAGATTATAATTCTTAACAGTGTCTCTTTCATGATGCATTATAGATAAAAGGCGACCCCGAAGGACACCGAAAATAAATTAACTTTAAAATTTGCCGACTGGCTGCGCCGATTGGCTATGTAAACCTGGTCGGTGATTGATTTGGTGTGAGTGTAATCAAACCCAAGCACGCCTACACTTACCTCCAGCGCCGAATAGTTGTTCAGAAACATCATTATACCCGGCGTCAGACCTACACCAACGTTAAAATTACGCTCATACGTTCCCGTCAGGCTATCCCCGCTGCCGTTTACCAATTTCGATTGGCCGCCGCCAAACTTAAGGTCCACTTCGCTGAAAAATCCAAATCGGGAGCTATTGCCCAATGATATGTAGTATCTCATAGCCGCCGTGCCATAATAATTTTGACGCAACGAGTACAGGTGGTCCACATCGTATGACGTTTCCGAGTCTATTATCACATTGGCATTGGCCATATCAAGCATCGACCGTTGATAGGCAAACTTCACCCCGCCGGCAAGATTGTCTTTGAAACAATACATCAGCATCGGGCTAACTTTGAACGAATAGGAATCATTGCTCAGATTTTCAACTATCAGAAATTGATAATTGTCGGCATGATCCTGAGAATAGTCAACACTAACCCCCGCAATCCATTGCCCTTTAGGAACAAATGAAATCTGCTCGAGGCCTCGTGTAAACTGCTCCTGGGCAACAGCCTTCACAGTGCCGCTCAGACAAGCCACGCCGATAAGCGCTGTTGCGATAATGTTGTTAAAACGTTTCATTTAATTTCAGTTTGATTTATTGGAGTAGTTTTGATTTACATATCTGTTTTTAACTTCTGAATATCAATATGATAGCGTTAGATTGTCAATTATAAGTCTTGACCCTACCGAGGTTGATGTTGCAGGGTCGTCGAGCGTAACAACCGCCGTTCGCTCCTCCTCGATGCTTCCGGCACGCTCGGTCGACGCAAACATAACCTTTATCCGCTGCGCCTTTATGCCAAACTGCTTGTAGGTCAACGGAACCGAGAACGATGTGTAGGTCGACGCCAACGGCAAGCGCGACACTCCCGTCGCAATCGTAACCTCGGCATTTCCTATCGACCCAATAACTTCCACTTTCACAAGACCGCAGTCGCTCACAAGCTCGCTGCATGGCGCATACTTATACTCGCCGCTCAGACTCATTGGTCGCGCGCCAAACTCAATCCCCTCGTTCAGCAACTCCTCCACGCGGGCATAGTCAAACATATACTCGCCAAGAAACAGCTTTCCGGCTGCTCGGTACTTAATCGTCGGCACATTAAGCGAATACGACGTAAACGGCTGTTGCTGTTGCAGGTAGGGCGGAATATCCTCCCCTGTTATGTCAAAACCAACCGAGCGAATCTCAACCGCATATCCTCCCTCGGCGGCGTCTGACACCGTGAACACCGACGGCTGCATGTACCACGTGTTATGATTGGTCGACATCTTGCAGAAAGTCTTCGGATTTGTGTTTGCCCACCCCTTTGTTGGCACACTCAGATTGAACGACGACCTATTCTGACGGTTAAATATCTCCACACTGTTTTGGCTGTAAAGGCCTCCGCTGGGCATATCAGCGTACTGAACTCCCGCCTTGACATCCTCAAAACTGGAATTCGGCAATTGCGGAGTCCCTTCGGTTCTGAAACCGACCGGAGCCGAGAAATCGCCGCCAGTCGGATTATCTACCGTCGCCGTTTTAAGACTGTAAGTCGTTTGCGGGCTAAGTCCCAGTATTGTAAGCAAACCGTTCGACGGGTCTCTCTCCAATATTGACGCCGGAGAATTGTTGATATAAACCTTGATATATCGGGTTACCATATCCACTACCGATTGGTCCGCCCCCGATATTTTTATCTTGGCTCGCGATGCAAACGGGTCTACCGACACCTCATAGTCAGGCGCTTGCCGCTGTATCGTGGCCCTGCCCTTCTCGGTCCCGTTATACAAGATACGAACATCTATACTCGACGACCCTGTCGGAACGCCAACTATAATATCGTATGTCGAAACGGCACCGGCATTCTCTACCACATCAACTATCGGCAGGTCAAGCCATTTTTCATCCATAAAAGCCTGAACCCTAACATTATCGGCCAATGACACCACAGGCGCCTCAACTGTTATCGTCGCCTTATCTATCCCCATTATCGCCGTCGACACCCCCTTGACCGTCAAGTCAACCGGCTCTATGCCAACTACGAGCGACACCGGAACATTAACTCGCGTCAGATTATCTTTCACAACAAGAGTAAAACTGGTTTCGCCGATACCACCCGCCTCCGACAGCCGATGAAACAGCTCCTCGGTAAAATCTATCCTTGCCTGCCTCCGCTCACCGTTCCACAAATCGGTCTTAAGCCCCATTGACTCCATCACCTCTCGGGTACTCCCGTCAACCTTAAGCAGGTCAATCTCTGCCGGCCAGCCGGGAACAATCGGCTCCGACGACATCGTTGTGAGAATAGCCTCCTTAAGCTCACTTCGGGCATTTATTTTCATTGCAATAGGCTCGGCAAGATGGCCGCCCTCCTTCATCAACAGTCGGGTTCCGGGAACAAATCCCTCTCCCGTAACCTCCGGAGCTGCCCCGTGAATAAGCTCATCTGAAAGCACCACCGACGTCGTTCTCTCCTCGGCGCCGTCGGCAACAGTCATGTTCAGCACCCGGTCGGCAACATCCATCACAATCCCGTAATGGCGCCTTGCCTTTGCATCGTTGATTGTCAGCGGAGATATTGCAACCGTCTCCCCGGTTGGAAACGTAAGATTCAGTAAAACCGACACATCCCCGGGCCGTAAATATGCAACACGAGTCTCATCCCGTTCAAAAGTCACATACGCCCCCCCGGCACTGTGGGCCATCACACTCCAGTCGCTAAAATAAGCCTTAAAAGCATCTGTATAAGAGATTGACACAACAGTGCTGGCCAATGTCGCCATAACCTCCACATTCGCAACCTCTCCGGCCGAAATCGAAACAGGAACCTCCCCGGTAAACCATGGGCTATCAAATCCCTCATTCTCTATCGACCCATAATCCACTCTGACCGTATAATCTCCGGCTATATATTGCTGATTTTGCGAAAATTGCGAATACCGGGACCATGTATAACTCACTCCCGTCATCGCCTCGCTCAGCGTAACTGCAAAATCCTCGACCGGCGGAGGCAAAACCTCCATCAACCCTCCGTCAACACCCGCATCCACGGTCAATTCCACTGCAAGATACCCCGCGCCACCCGTGAAGTTCTCCTCTATTTCCGAACATCCCACAGCAGCAATCGCCCCTACAAGGCACAAGAATATCTTAGCTAAACATTTCATTTCAGCGTGTAAAGATACAACAAATTATTTAAACGGCGAAATCCGCTATACTGTTACATCCCGCCCTAAAAAAGATTTTGTAATACCAATGATTTATTGTAAATTTGCATCCAAATACGCAATTTTTCAACCGGCCGTTAACTGGCAGTTAAAATAGGATGTAAATTCTATACATTCCAAATCTCTATGAAAAAGAATCTACTGACAGAATTATCTCAGTCTCGCATTGTCAAGAAGCTCGCCGCAACCCCGTCACCACGCTGGCTTGTGCTCGCTGTTGACATGCTGATTGTTCTTTTCAGCTGCGTCTTGACCTACTACTTCAACCAAGACATTGAAAAAAACAGCTTTTGGTACGACTCCGGTGTCAAAATCGGTATTTTCATCGCTACCTACCTGTTGTTCAGCTTTGTATACCGGTCTTTTATGTACATCGTGCGATTGTCGGTTATCGGAGACATGTATCGCATCGCCATGCTTTGCGGCACATCATCCATCTTCCTGTGGATTGTATCCGAGGCTATATGCTTGGTCAACGGGTCATACTATATGAGGCCATGGAATGTTCTGATTGTCGGGGTATTCTCATTCTCCTTAATGATGGTCGTCAGGCTCATACTAAAGTACCTGTACGGAAAAGTGACACAAGTCGGTAACGCACGAAAGCCGGTAATAGTTCTCGGCTCGGCCATCAACTCGTTTGTGCTCGCACAAGCCCTGCGCAACGAAGCCGACGGGCGATACGAGCCCGTTGCTCTGTTAAGCCTTGTTGACAAAAAGATTGACACCACCGTAAACGGTATTCCTATCATCAAATACGACGAAAACAACGTAAAACAGATATTTGAAAAATACGAATGCGACACGCTCCTGTTCCTGTCAACTCAGATTGAGCTGATGAGAAACGGATTTGCCGACATCTTTCTCGACAACAACATCAAGCTATTGATGCTCAACCAGGTTGAAGAATTTGACACCGACTCCCAAAATGAACCGTCTATCTCGGGACACGTCAGCAACATAAATATTGAGAATCTGTTAGGGCGCGACACTATCAAAAACGACAACCCCGATATTAGTCGGCAGCTGCATGGGCAGGTAGTCATGATTACAGGTGCCGCCGGCTCTATTGGTAGCGAAATTGTTCGACAAGTCGCCAAATGTGGAGCTAAAGAAATTGTGCTTTTCGACCAGGCCGAGACGCCTATGCACGAAATTCAGCTTGAAATGGAGGAAAAACATCCCGACGTCAAGCTACACCTCTTTATCGCCGACATCACCAACCGCCAGCGGGTTGAGCGTGCGTTTACAAAATACCATCCGCGGTTTGTTTTCCACGCCGCTGCCTATAAGCACGTTCCAATGATGGAACGCAACCCTGCCGAAGCCGTTCTTAACAATGTTTTCGGCACTAAGAACCTCGCCGACGTCGCCGTTGAGTTCAACGTTGAGAAATTTGTCATGATTTCTACCGACAAAGCCGTAAATCCAACCAACATCATGGGGGCAACCAAGCGAATTGCCGAAATTTACGTTCAGTCGCTCTTTTTCCATAATCAGAAACAATCCAACGGCCCTACAACCAGCTTCATTACAACCCGATTTGGCAACGTTCTCGGCAGCAACGGTTCGGTAATTCCGCTGTTCCGTCGCCAGATTGAACAGGGAGGTCCGGTGACCGTTACCCATCGCGACATCATCCGATATTTTATGACAATCCCCGAAGCATGCTCATTGGTGCTGGAGGCCGGATGTATGGGAAACGGTGGCGAGATTTACATCTTCGATATGGGTAAACCGGTCAAAATTTACGACCTCGCAACGCGAATGATTTCGTTAGCCGGTTTGGTCCCCGGGAAAGACATTGAAATCGTTGAAACCGGATTAAGACCCGGCGAGAAACTCTTTGAAGAACTCCTGAACGACAAGGAAAAAACTCGCGCGACAAGGCACCACAAAATAATGATTGCCCAGGTGCAAGTTTATGAAATGGAAAATATCAACAAGCAGATTGACCGCCTATATCAGCTTGCTCGAACGGGGCAGACCCACGACATGGTCGCATGCATGAAAACAATCGTGCCCGAATTCATTTCTCAGAACTCCAAGTTTCACGATATCGACATCGAGTTAAACCATACAAATTAACCATCCGATAATCAAACGCCAAACCTTTATAATATTATGATTTCAAACATCTTTAAAACAGCATCCGTAACTCTCCTTATTATATCATTGACATCATGCGCCTCCAATGCGCTTGACCTTAAAGGCGCGCTCGGAAATTCATCCGGAGCAGCCAACCCCACCACAACTACATCACCGCAAGCATCCCCGTCATCAGGCGGATTGGGCAGTATCCTTTCCGATGTTGCCGGAGCTCTTGGCTTGGCCGGTAATTTGAAGCCACAGGACCTCGTTGGCACTTGGAAATACAACCGGCCGGCAGTAGAGTTCAAAAGCGATAATTTTCTGATGAAAGCCGGTGGCGTAGCTGCCTCTCAAACCGTTGAAGGAAAGCTGGAACCCTATTACAAGATGACCGGAATTGAAAACATGATTTTAACCGTCAACAACGACCTGACATTCTCCATGAAGCTCAAGCTGGGAAGTTTAAGCGGAACTATTACCCAAAGTGAAGACGGCAAGCAACTTTTCTTCAATTTCGCCATGCTCAATTCTATTAACATCGGAACAGTCGAGGCATTCGTCACAAAAAAAACATCTTCCGAAATAGCGATTACCTACGACGTTTCGGGTCTTATATCTATTCTCGAAAAAGTCGGCTCCATCAGCGGCAACTCATCTCTGAAAACATTGACATCCCTGTTGGGACAATATGACGGTATGACCGCCGGCTTTGACCTGAAAAAACAATAACACAACTATGAAAAAACTTATCTTCATTCTAATCGTCGCTGTGGCGATGTCAGGAGCTAACCTATATGCTCAGAAAAACGCAAAAACATCGGTAAAAACAGCTCAGGCAACCGACCTGCCGGCCGGTTTCGACATCAAGACACTGGTCAACGTTGACAATAATTGCGACTGGTACCCCAACCTGGCCGACAAGCTCAAAGAAGTCGGGTTCACCCTTATCACCCAAGGCTACATGACCGAGACAAGCAGCCGCGACGGCTCGGTTACCGGCAAAACAACTACCTACACCTACGGTTGTCAGGGTATCAAAATCAAATTCACCCAGGCAGGGCGTATCGAAGAGCTATCTTTTCCCAACAAGGCTACATTCGACCGATTCATTGCCACCGCAATCGAAGCCGGATACAAAGTTGAAAACGACGACCTTTGGGATTTCTTTTACAAAAGCCCGTGCCAAAACGCTTGTTTCAGCAGCGACGGTCTGAATATCTGGTTTCAGGCCGCTATCTGATGGGATAACCCGTCAACTCAATCCCCGTATTCAGCCAAATAAGCCTCGCAAGCCTCGCACAGCTCGTCATACCATTCCTTTCCAAACCGCTCGGTCAGCGGCTCCCTTAGGAACTGGTATAACCTGATACCTTTTGCGCGGCCCAGCGCCTCTGCACAGCGACATATCTTCCACCGGTGATAGTTTACCGCCGTAAACGCCGAGTATCGCGTTATCCTTACCGGATACAGGTAGCACGACATCGGTTTGCGCCACTTTGTCTTCCCCTCGCGATAGGCACTCTCGATGGCACACAGACATTTACCCCCGGGGCCGTAGGTCGTGAACACACAGTTACGACCGTCGACTATCTGCGTCACCAAGTCCCCCTCCTCGTCAACGTATGCAACGCCCGCCTCTTTTATACGCTCCAGTGCCGACGGCAATAGTCGGTCCTTAACTGTGGGAAGCACATCTTTCAGCCGTGCATACTCCGCCTCGCTTATCGGAGCGCCGGCGTCACCCTCTATGCAGCATTCCCCTAAACACTTATCCAGGTCACAGCAAAAAAAACGTTCGGCCAAGTCAAGCGAAACAAGGGTATCTTGAATCTGTAACATAACTGTCTCTTCGGTAGTTTTCATTCTTACATCAATATCAACGGCCCGACATTACCGTCGTCACTCCGATTAATCGGTCGTAACGCGTACCGCGCGGTCTATGATAAACCTTTATCGTATACTGGTGTATCGTCGGAGCATAATCACCCTCTACAACTCCCGTCTCTCCGCGGGTTGACAATCCTCGGGGAACCGCTATATACTGATAATTATAGTGCCCCTGCTTGAGTAGCAACGCCTTTTCATACATTCCGCTCGCGCGATTAAAAGTCATCAGCGACGTTGGGTCTACACGACGGTTCACCAAATCTCCGTCTATGAATATATCATAATTATCCTGCTCCGGTAAATCAAGGCTGAAGTGAGTAACTATATAATCGGCTCTGACGTCTGAATCCTCTATCGGCAACTCACTTTCTCTCACCAGGTACCGCCCGTTCTGTGTTTGGTCATACAGATACATCGTGCCGGCGCGAGGTTCATCAACCGCCAATTTAGCATGATAATACGGGTCAATATACTCTATTCTCTCCACGCCCATAACGGGGCGGGTCAGCGACACCGTTTCAAAGCGCCTGTATTCATTGCCGGCGTCAAATATCAAGTTCCGCAGGTGCTCGTAGATTGCCACCGTCGCGCCACCCTTTCTCAGCGGCTGAGACAATCTTACAGCGTTATCCTGACGGCCATCCTGCTCCACTACAACTATCAGGTCGTTGTAAATATCCTCCACCGGATAGTCTCCGGTGTCTACTGTAAAATTAACCTGTTGATGGGTCGCGTTGACATCTATATCAGTCATCACAGTGACATCTCCATCCACTGTCACTCCGGCTTCTACCACCGAGAAACGCGCTTGAAGCAACGTTTCGTTCGGGTCATTCTCCGGATACACTCTTACGAGATAGTTCCCCGAAACCGTAAACCCAACCTGCTCGTTAGGCAACATCAGCCGGTAATTGACATAATGAATCAGCGTTGACTCCGAGTATCGGTAATCATCAATCTCCCCCTCGTTGAATCCCGTCAGAAATTCACTGTCAACAAGCCCCTCGGGACGCCACGAGGCATCACAGTGTATCAGCTCATATCGCATATATCGCCGGTCGTCACCAAGCTCGTCAAACTTAATTTCAATCCGTTCACGGCCGCCAAGCGTTATCACCGGAATCGACATAACATCACCCTCCACGGTTACCTGCAACGAGCGGAACGACGGGTCGTTAACACCCTGACGCGTATCGTCGCCCGGCTCCATTGCATCGGCGGCAACTGTCACTAATAGCAAGCTGAATATTGTTATCCAAAAATTTCTCATCCTAATGTGTGTTTACCAGTTAATCTTACTTTTGCCGTATGAGGCAAGATATTCGTTAGCTCGGGTAAAATGATGATTACCGAAGAAGCCACGGGAAGCGCTCAGCGGCGACGGATGTGGCGACGTGAGCACTAAGTGCCGGCTGCGGTCTATCATGCAACCCTTCTTTATCGCGTACGACCCCCACAGGATAAAGACCAGGTTGTCTCTGTTTGTTGCAAGCGTCGATATTACCGCGTCGGTAAACTCCTCCCAGCCTCGGCCTTGATGTGACCCTGCCGTGTGGGCGTCAACCGTCAGCGTGGCGTTCAGTAGCAACACTCCCTGTTTTGCCCACCGAGTCAGGTCGCCGTCGCTCGACATCGGCTGCCTTGTATCCATCGACACCTCCTTGAAAATGTTAACAAGCGACCGAGGCAACGACACACCAGGGTTTACCGAGAAACACAGACCGTTCGCCTGCCCCGCGCCATGATAAGGGTCCTGCCCCAATATCACAACTTTTACATCCTCAAACGGCGTTGCGTCAAATGCTGCAAATATTCGCGATGCCGGCGGATATACAACCGCCTCCCGGTATCGCTGCCTGACAAAATCGGTCAACGCTACAAAATACGGCTTGCTCCACTCGGCCGCCAACGCCTCTTTCCACGACTGCTCTATTCTTACATCCATCCTGCTGCTTCTATCCCATTTCGTTTTTATGAATCAGTTGCAAATTTAACCAAATAAATTTGATTTTCATACCCCATAAATTTACTTTTTCATAACACACACGAAGGGTGCCTGCTAAGCTTTTAACAGCTCGAGGCACCCTTCCGGTTCTATTTGTCAATACTCGTTACTTCACTATCTTAGTCGCAACTTTCTTGCCATTGTCAAATGTCTCAACCTTTATAACCAAACCATTGGCCGGATTTTTAATCAACTGACCCTGAAGATTATAATACTCGGTTGATACTGCCTTGTCGGCATTCTCAGTCTCAATCTCGGTGATACCCGAGGTGTTAACCTTGACTGCCGGACCAAAACCACCGCGACCGTTTGCCTTGCGAACCATCAAATCTGTTCCTTCGGGCAATGTGCCGCTGTAAATCTTTCCGTTTACAAGATATACATTCCCCGAGACAGCTTCACCCTGCTCAAATTCTACCTGTGCGGCAATCTTGTCAGGTGCCCAGTCGGGGAACACTTTGTCGAGAGCATATT
>JAFLTJ010000038.1 GCA_022510465.1 Muribaculaceae bacterium | reverse complement strand
TCAAGGAGAATGAGAAATTCTGTTCCTGAAGTTTTGCACTTCGTTCTTGAATCTACGCATTTTACGCATCAATTTTTCGCGACGTTTCAAATTCACAATAAAACAACCTGTCCTATTGTGAAAATATTGTAACTGCAGCAAATATTCCGGAATATTGTTACCTTTGCAAAATGAAAGTTTTAAAATTTGGAGGAACATCTGTTGGCTCGGCCGAAAGCCTGCAGAGTGTCAAGCATATAGTTGAAGAAAAGTCATCACGCGAAAGGCTGATTGTTGTCGTCTCGGCGCTCGGAGGCATTACCGACCGTCTGATTGCCGGTGCTCATGCCGCTGCTAAAGGCGACGGGCATATCTCTATTTTTGAGGAAATAGCAGCTCGACACCGCGATATAATCGCATCCGTAATCGACCGCGACACAAGGAGAACCGTTTCGCTGCACGTGGAGCAACTTCTTGAAGAGCTGTACAACATATATCGCGGAGTCGCCCTTATCGGCGACCTTTCGGGGAGAACGTTGGATATAATCGTCAGCTACGGCGAACGGATGTCGAGCGCCATCGTTACCGGCCTGATTGAAAAAGCACGGTTGTTTGATTCTCGTGAGTTCATCAAAACCGTTACTCAGAATGGGCGTGAAGCTCTTGAAACAGCACAGACCGGCAGATTAATCACCGAGGCCCTCGGAAAAACCGATTTCACGGTCGCCATAGTCCCCGGATTCATATCCACAAACAGCACCGATGGCCGCGTGACCAACCTCGGGCGCGGCGGCAGCGACTACACTGCCGCAATCATCGCTGCTGCGCTAAACGCCGATTCTCTCGAAATATGGACCGACGTCGACGGCTTTATGACTGCCGACCCTCGCGTAATAAACAAAACCTATGTCATCGACCGGCTATCATTTATCGAAGCAATGGAATTGTGCCATTTTGGCGCTAAGGTCATATACCCCCCTACTATTTATCCGGTATACCACGCTGACATTCCCGTCTACATCAAAAACACATTTAACCCCTCGGCTCCGGGGACACTGATAACACGACGGTCTTCGACCTACAACAGCAAGGCAGTCAAAGGAATATCCTCCATCAACGACACCTGCCTGGTGAATGTGTCAGGTCTCGGAATGGTGGGTGTAAAGGGTATCAATGCCCGTATTTTCAGCGCCTTAACCCGCGCCGGCGTGAGCGTATTCCTCGTGGCACAGGCTTCGAGCGAAAACAACACCTCCATCGGCGTGCGCCACCAGGATGCACAAATCGCCATTGACGCTCTCTGCGTTGAGTTTAACCACGAGATTACATCGGGCGAAATCAACCCGATTACTGCCCGCTACAACCTTGCCACAATCGCCATCGTAGGCGAAAGTATGAAAGATTCGCCCGGTGTGGCAGGGCGCATGTTTAACACCCTTGGCCGCAACGGTATAAGCGTTGTCGCTTTTGCACAGGGCGCGTCGGGTATCAATATCTCGGCCGTTATTGAGCAGCGCGACCTGCGCAAGTCGCTCAACGTTCTCCACGATGCCCTGTTCCTCAGCGACAGCGGCGTTCTGAACATTTTCCTCGTTGGAACCGGAAACGTCGGGGCTCCGCTATTGAGACAGATTGCCGCGCAACAAGAAAATCTGATACAGAACAAAGCCCTGAGACTTCAGATTGTGGGTATTGCCAACTCTCGCAAATGCTGGTTCGACCGCGACGGCATTGACATTAACAACTTCTCCGAGCTGTTAAATAACAGCGATTTACAATCCACACCCGAGACAATTCTCAACGAGATTCTTAAAATGAACATCTACAATCCCGTGTTTGTTGACTGTACAGCCAATTCGGGAATTGCAGCCCTATACCCAACCCTCCTCCGGCACAACGTCAACATTGTTGCAGCAAACAAAACCGCTGCATCGGGCGACTTGCAAAACTACTTGACTCTCAAACAGATTGCAAAAGAACGAGACATTAAATACCTCTTTGAGACAAACGTCGGAGCCGGCCTCCCCATTATCAACACAATCAACAGCCTTATAAATTCAGGCGACCGGATACTCAAGATTGAGGCCGTACTGTCAGGCACTATCAACTTCATATTCAACACTTTGTCAGCCGACATCCCGATGAGTGCCGCCGTTTCACGCGCCATCACCGCGGGATATGCCGAGCCCGACCCGCGAATCGATTTATCTGGACATGACGTTGTTCGCAAAATTGTCATCCTTGCACGGGAAGCCGGATATCATGTTGAGTGCTGTGATACGGAGATAACACCAATCATACCCGACGATGTCATGCAGGCGGCAAGCGTTGACGAGTTTATGAAACGCCTTGAAGACTTAGACCACGTCTTTGAGAAAATGAGGCAGGATGCAGTGGTCCAAAATGCCCGATTCCGCTTTATCGCCACCCTCGAAAACGGAAAACTGAAAGCCTCCCTGGCCAAAGTCGGCCCGTCACATCCATTCTATTCGCTCGAAGGAAGCAACAACATCATCCTGCTGACAACCGAGCGATACCACGAGTTCCCCATGGAAATCAAAGGCTATGGAGCCGGTGCCGAAGTAACCGCCGCCGGAGTGTTTGCCGACATCATTTCAATTGCCAACATCCGATAGCCCCATTTTTGATTTTTTACACTAAAAAATTGGGCCAAAACTTGACAATCAAATTCATTTTGATTACCTTTGTAGTGACCGAAACCTTAAACAATCTACCATGAATTATTACAGCACTCGCAATATTCATTTAACTGTCCCGTTGCGACAGGCAGTTTTGCAGGGTATTGCACCTGACGGAGGGCTGTATATGCCATCAACAATACCGGCTCTTCCGGGTGCTTTCTTTAAAAACATCTCGCAAATGTCCTACAGCGAGATTGCCTATATCATATCCAATACATTCTTCGGACAGGATGTTGATTCCGAGATTATAAAGCAGATTGTGACCCAAAGCATCAATTTTGACATTCCGCTCGTCTCGGTCAATAACAATCACATCAATGTACTCGAGCTTTTCCATGGCCCGACGTTGGCGCTCAATGACCTTGGAGCAAGATTCATGGCTCGGCTGATACACTATTTTAATCCGCCAAACACACCCCTGAACATACTCGTCGCCACATCGGGAGACGCCGGAAGCGCCGTTGCCGCCGGATTTCACGACATCCCGGGAGTACACGTTTTTATTCTATACCCGTCAAGCAAAGTCAGCGACATTCAGGAAGCCCAGTTCACCACACTCGGTCGAAACATTACCGCTATTGAAATTTATGGCTCCTTCGACGACTGCCAGGCTATGGTCACCCGTGCCTCGCTCGACAAAGACCTCACCGCAAAAATGGCATTGACATCGGCCAATTCGGTAAATATTGCCCGACTGTTACCCCAAACCATTTTCTTCTTTCTCGGGTATGCCCGCATGGTTGAAAACGGAGCCAATCCCGACGAAATAGTAATATCTCTGCCCTGTGGTAACCTCGGCACGCTTACTGCCGCTATCATTGCCCGCCGGATGGGACTCCCTGTCAAGCGGTTAATTGCCGTAAACAACACCAACGGATTTTTCTATAACTATCTGAAAACCGGAAGTACGACACCCGTAACCACCGGAGCCTCTCTAACATCTGCTATCGATGTGGCCAGGCCGTCAAACATCGACCGCATCATCAATTTGTATCGCGGAGACCGAAACGCCATTGCCCGCGATATTACAGCCGTTACCGTTGACGACAACCGGGTTATAAACACTATTAATTCAGTTGATTCTCAATACAATTACATCCTGGAGCCTCATAGCGCTGCCGCCTACGCCGCCCTGTGCGACAATATCGCCGACAATGAATCTGGTCTCGTTCTTGCCGTTGCCCACCCCGCTAAATTCCGCAACACTGTCGAGACTGCAATCAATCGGCCATTGTCCATCCCTGATAATGTCAAAGATATGCTGTCACATCCGCGACATCGCAAGCGTATGCAGGCCAACTTCTCTCTGCTCAAAGAATACCTGTTGAACCATTCTTAAATCCAAACAAAATACTACTTATTATGGCAAACAAACGAATACTGAAAAAGCAGATTCAATACATCTGTAGCGACATCGCCGCCGAATGTTTCTTTGCGTGCGAATACATCCCAGGCATTGACAACTCCAAAATGCATCCGATAATTGCCAAGCTCGCCGTTTTGCAGAAAAAAACGCTGACTAAGACTAATTTCAGCTACGACAAAACACCTCGCGACTTTGAAAACGCCAAAGAATACAATAAAGCACGCCGCGCTTTCTTCAACATCGCGTTCTCATCAATAAAAGACAAATTTAACACCGAGATTCTGGAGATTGTCAAGGAAATGAACTCACTCCTCCCTCAGGAACAACGGATGAAAAACAAAGCGGCTGCATCCAGTAAGTAAGAATCTGCCCGTATGAATTTAGCCGGACTAATTCTAAAAATCGCCGGTTGGAAAGTCTCGATAACTGTTCCCGACCACCCGAAGTGTATAATTTCAGTTGCGCCCCACACCAGCAACTGGGATTTCATTCTCGGCAAATTGGCCTACGCCTCCGTAAAGCGCCATGCCGGTTTCCTTATGAAAGAGTCCTGGTTTTTCTTCCCGCTGAAATATATCCTGAAAGCAATCGGAGGCATACCGGTACCACGCCGCCGAGGCTCCTCTTTGGTCGATTCCATTGTAAACAAATTCAACCGGTCATCACGGATGGTACTGGCCATCACCCCCGAAGGTACGAGAAGCCGAACATCTGAATGGAGATATGGAATATTCTACATCGCCCGCGATGCCGGGGTCCCAATTATGCTGGGAGCTATCGATTACAAAAAAAAGATTATCTCCATAACCGATGAATTTGTTCCGACCGACGACATTCAGGCCGACATGGACTCTTTAAAGAACTACTATAAAAACTTCACTGCCAAGTACCCCGACAAATTCACAACACAATGAGCCGTACCATCAAAATAGCAGCCCTGCAACAGGATATTATTCCGGGCGATCCCCACGAGAATCAAATCACTACCGCCCATAATCTCAACCGCATATCTCGTGACACCGACCTCGTCGTTATTCCCGAGCTGTTTACCACCGGGAATATTACCGACCGTTCGGCGCTTTCGCTCCTCGCCCAAACCAACTCTGACAACACTATGGATGATGTTCACCGCTGGGCCGATTATTTCGGATTTGCCATTGCCGGCAGTTTTCTGGCTACCGACGACGGACACAACTACTTCAATCGAGGCTTTTTTGTTGAACCGGGCGGAGACGAATATTTCTACGACAAGCGGCACCTATTCTCCCTTTCTACCGAAAAAGATTTATTGACTGCCGGTAATAAAATCTCGCCGGTCATTCGCTATCGGGGATGGAACATTAAACTCTTTATTTGCTATGACTTGCGATTCCCTGTGTGGTGCAAAAAGCGGGACAACGAGTTTGATATAATGCTATTTCCGGCCAATTGGCCCGAGGCCCGCATCTATCAGTTCAAGCAACTTTTGAGCGCACGGGCCATCGAAAACAACGCCATCGTCGTGGGCTGCAACCGAATTGGCAAAGATGAATACGGAGACTATCCCGCCGATGCTTCCGGAATATACGACTTGTTGGGCCGTGACGTTTCTTCCCGTGACCAATGGGGAAATCTTTACGCGTCATTCGACTATGATGAATTCAACAGCCGGCGCACCCGGTTTGCCACATGGCGCGATAGCGATAACTTTTCTATATCCTTAGATTAATCATTCCACGCCAAGCGTTCCACAACGGGAAGCACCGGTTCTCGCCCATCATTTGTAATTCTATATATCTTCCGATGAACGCGATTCGGGATATAAGCCTCCTGCGCTGCTATACGCGATTCAACCAGCCCGGAGCTAATTCCGTTGCGGGCCATCACCCGCTCTATTCGGCTATCACGTGGAGCCGTTATCTCCCATACCTCATCCACAATCCCGTCAAGATTGCTCTGATACAATATCGCCGTTTCAACAAATGCTTTCTGCACTCCCCTCTTGGCCTGTGACTCTGCCCACGTTGAAATATCTTTCAAAACAGCCCCGTGAACAATTCCGTTCAAGCGCGACAATGCCTCCCCGTCGTTAAACACAATCCCTGCCAGCACCTCCCTATTTATTTTACCGACCTCTAAGTCAACACATTCAGCTCCAATCTCACGGCCGATAGCCATTATTATATCCATGCTATTATCCATCAGAGCTTTTGCCCGCGAGTCACAATCATACACATCAAAGCCCATCGCCATCACACAGCGAGACACAACACTCTTGCCGGCTCCTATCCCCCCCGTTATTGCAATCAATTTCATAATACTTCTTCACTGCCTCTCAAGGACATACTCAACACTGTCTACCGACATTGTCGCATCCTTTGCCACCCCCGGGTGTATCGACAACGTCAACGGGAGTTTCGACATACCCGGTTCCAACGATAGGTAATCGACATAAACCCTTATCGGGAAATTCTCATTGTAGGCATTCATCGGAACCAGATAAGTGACATCAACCTGCGATGGGAAAGTCAGCAACCCGGTATTGGCCGGAACATTAACAACCTCGACCGGCACCGTCAGCTTTTTGGAAATCAACGGCTCCACAGGCACCGTTATCGTAACATGGTCGGGGATTATGCGGGCACCGACTATCGGCTTTATCTTGACATCATAGCGAGTTGTATCTTTTAATCCCGATTTAACAACCTGATAGGTCTCTGCCTCAACCACATTCGACGGAAGGTCTCCAACCGAGTACACAACAACCGAATCTACATTGCACGTTATAGGCCCCGAAACAACATATTGCAAAGCCGGCTTTATGTCACAATGAACTCTCAATGGCAGCTTTTCACCGGCCGACGTCGTAAAGCTAAGTGAAATTGAATCGGGGCGGCAGGCTAATATCGAAACACCCGTTCCAAAAACATCACGTAACCGCGTATCCAGATTGGCGCGCGACAGCAAATACCTGTTGTCACGAATTGAAACATTTCGGTCAAGCCTCAGCTTCATTATCGGAGTGCTCCCGAATACATATCTGAGCATCTGCGACCCTTTACCCTTGATGGATACACTTAACGACGACGGGCAAGTTGAAATCAGCGTAACGCTATCAGGCAACTCCTCGATAACGAGCGGCACTTCAAAATCTCGCTGCATTTCACTATCGAGCGACATAACCACCCAAAACACAAACGCTATTGCCACAAACATCAGATAGGTCAGGACATTACGACCCTGCGCCGATTTAAACGACCGCTTTATTCGGTCTATCACTACACCCATCTTCTGCTTGTCGACCATAATAATCCGGGCTTATTTCTTAAGTTCTTCCGATGTTTCCTGCACCTTTGTCGTATCTGTGCCCAAAGGATAAACCGAGTTCTTATCAACCAAGATACGAACTCCGTCGGCTATCTCTACCAAAAACGCATTGTCATTATCCTTTATCTGCTGAATGCGGCCATGAATACCACCTGCAGTGATAATCCGGTCACCCTTGTTTAGGCCTTCGCGAAACTTTTTAATCTCTTTTTGACGCTTCTGTTGCGGTCTAATCATGAAAAAATAGAAAATAACTATCAGCGCAACAATCATCAACAGCTGCATACCGCCGCCGGCGGCATCTTGTAATGCAATAAGGTTCAATTCCATATCTGTTAAAATTAAATTGATTAAAAACTAAATTCTACAACGCAAAATTAGAATTTTTCTCAAGAAAAAATACCCTATAAATTTACTTTTTTAATTCTATATCGCGTTTTACCAATCGGCCCTCTTCAACTAAATGATTTATAATCGAATACAAAATACCATTGATGAAATGACCGCTACGGCCGGTGCTATAATAATTAGCAATCTCGATATACTCGTTAAGCGTCACGGCAACCGGAATAGCCGGATAATTAAGCAACTCAGTTATCGCGGCAATTATTATCACGATATCCATCATCGCAAGTCGCTCCGAATCCCACGTCGCGCTGTTGATAAACCTGTCTATCAAAGCTCTATACTCGTCTTTATTCTTTATTGCCGCTACAAAAAGCTCCTGGCCAAACGCCCTATCCTCATCATCCTTGTATTTCGGAAGAAGCGTCGTGCCGTCAGGTCCGTTTGTCGCAAACTGTTTCAACGTCTTCAGCACAAATGTTCCCATAATATGCAAGTCGTCATTCCAGTAAATCGAGCGCTCCTCAAGCTCCTCCGTCAACTCGTCGCCCGGCAGAATGATAGTGCGCATAACCTGACGCCAGAAATCCGCATCAACAGCAAAATCATCCGTCTGATTCTCAATATAATTCCGGTAAATATCACTTGCCTTAATCCTGTCAAGAATCGTTCGCAGCATAACCTCGTCACCGCCCGTCCACGTAAACGCATGACTCTTGAAATACGCCTCCAATTCCGGCCGTTCCGCAAGATGTTTTGCAAGACGGTTGTCTACAAGACGGGTATTGGGATTCAAGTCCTCGGGAGTCGGCAGATACTTGTTGCGACCAGCCTCCAGTCGCTCCTCCTGCATCCGAGTCAGGTCAACAATCAACCGAAGAAGACCCATGTACAGCATATAGGCCGATTCCAATGAATTATCCAGCGAATTGCGCGCCCACACATATCCCGAATCGGTTTCCCGGAATTCAGATATTGTTTTGCACGCCATCTCAATTCCATGCTTGAATCCGCTCAAACTGTAATTTGCTTCATCGGCGTCACGGGCTATGGCCTGCAACGGCTTGAAATTCAACACCGTCGTCATCAATATTGTCTCCCAGAAACGAGAATCGGTCTCTACATCATGCTTCTTCGTGGCAATATAACTGCGATATGCCGCCGAGTTGATTATTTCACGATACAAGTCGGGTAAAACATCATCATAAATACCTACCCGCTCATTCCCTTCAAGAAGCGATTCCTTAAAAAATCTGTCATCTTTAAGCGACATCGCCATTTTGTTCCCATGCAGATATTTATTGCCACGTGCCTCGGCCAACAGTCCCTTTTCGCGCTCCGCAACGCCATAACCCGAAAGGTCCAGAACCATCAATAACACATCACGATAAACATTATAGGCCGTTCGCTTGTCACGAGACGGATTAACCGGAGCCGAAACTACTTTAAAGTCCTGACGGGTCAGCATATATGAATACAGAAGCTGAACAACCTTAATACGAATTAAAATTCTATTTATCATAATTTAAGTGTGCTATTGTTTTACGCCACAAAAGTACGCTTTTTTTTGAAACTATCAAAAAATCACCCTCACCGCGTTTTCACCGGCGTCGTTAATTCGCCTTCAACAGCTCTATCATATCTGCCGATCCCTGCATAAACAGCAATGTAGTTCGGCCCTGAGCCTCCACAACAAGCAATATTTCACAAGGGTCAACCGCTGCATCAACATACACCTTCTCCCCGTCTTTAATACTGAACACCAACGACTTGTCGATTGCCGCAATAGCGTCAACAACCGCTTGACCGCCCTCTGCAGGCAACCCTACTATGTAACCGCTCTCAATCGGCAAACCGTTGGGAGCAAATTCCGGGCGCATCTCCGCAACCATCGCTGCATTCACACCCTTTGCTTGCGCTATTATATCGCCAAGCGTCGTCGCGTTAACAGCTATTGATGACACAAACATCAACGCTATAATAAACATTAATTTCCTCATAATCAAGTTATATTTAATCATTTATCACTTTCTTTTTTCTTGTCCGTGCCCACCGCTCCCCAGCGTTGTGTCTGCAACTGAGCCATCTTCAGCTCTTGCTGATTGTCAGCCGGCTCCCAAAATCTCCTGTGCCCAAGTGCGTCAGGCATAAACTGCTGTTTCACAAAATTATCCTTATAATCGTGCGCATACTTGTAATCATGCCCATATCCCATCTCTTTCATCAGCGACGTCGGAGCATTACGCAGATGCAGCGGAACCGGGAGATTGCCGGTCTCATTAACCACCTCAAGCGCCTTGTTTATTGCCATGTAGGCACTGTTGCTTTTAGGCGATGTAGCAAGATATATTACACACTCGGCCAACGGAATCCTACCCTCTGGCCAGCCAATTTTCTTCAATATATCAAATGTCGCATTAGCAAGCAACATCGCATTTGGATTGGCCAGGCCTATATCCTCGCTGGCCAAAATCACAAGTCGCCTTGCTATAAACTCAGGGTCCTCGCCACCGGCAACCATCCTCGCCAACCAGTATATCGCCGCGTCGGGGTCGCTGCCTCTGACACTCTTGATAAATGCCGAGATAATATCATAATGCATCTCCCCATTACGGTCGTAGGCCATCGGATTTTCCTGAAGACGGTTCGTAACTGTTTCATCATCAACAACTACCGCTTCTCCATCGGGTGTAGAACGTTCAAGCAAATCGAGAATATTCAACAATTTCCTTGCATCACCGCCGGCAAATCTGAAAAGAGCCGTCGTTTCCTTAACATCAACCCCTCTCTCCCTCAGGCAGCTGTCGGTCTCTATTGCGCGGTTGAGCAACAATGTCAACTCAGGCTCCTCCAGCGGTTTAAGTGTATAAACCTGGGCACGCGACAACAACGGTCTGATTACTTCAAACGATGGATTCTCGGTTGTCGCTCCGATTAGCGTCACTATGCCACTCTCAACCGCTCCGAGCAAACTGTCCTGCTGCGATTTATTAAACCGATGTATTTCATCTATAAACAGAATGGGCCGCCCACGGGTAAACATACTGCGTGAATCATCACGACACCGGTCTATGACATCCCTGACATCCTTAACGCCCGAATGAACCGCACTCAGCGTATAAAACGGCGCATCAATACTCCCGGCAACAATTCGCGCCAACGTCGTCTTTCCAACGCCCGGAGGACCCCATAGGATAAACGACGCAACATTCCCCGTCTCAATCATTCGACGGATTATGCTACCCTCGCCAACCAAATGTTGCTGCCCTATGTAGTCATCAAGCGTCTGAGGCCGCAGTCGCTCTGCCAGCGGTTGTTTGTTCATTTTTTTTGCACCGTTTTACAGTTTCAGAACACAACATCGTTCCGATTCATCGCAAATATAGTAATTTCGCCCACTCCATACACATATTTTGAGGTTAAAAATTGAAAATCCTTTAAATATTTTTCCATTATCAAAATTTTCTATAACTTTACACCTCGTAAAAATGTAAATGCTATGAGCAATTCGAGTAACAACGGTTCCGGCACTATGAGAGCCATCTTCGGCATTATTATGATACTGATATACATTGGTATGGGTATACTTATGTTTATCAACTTCTTCAACTTTTATGGAATTTGGCTAAAACTCCGTTGGGTAGTCGGCGGCCTCTTCATCCTGTACGGCTTTTGGAGAGCATATCGACAGATTAAAATTGTTGAAGTTCCCGTTGACGATGATGATTCCGACGAAATGCCACAGTAACAACTCTTTATTTAACCATCCTATCAACATTTACACATGACCAGATTATCCACAAAAACATATCTCCTCATAACCCTGGCAGCATTGCTTGCCGGATTGGCTTCCTGCTCATCCGACCAAAAGAAAGACAACGGGCCGGCCCTGGCCATTGTTGCTTGCGACGAAAGCTTCGAGAAAGTGCTGCAACAAGAAATCGATGTCTTTGAATACTCCTACCCGCGTTTTAACGTCATGCCCTACTACGTCTCCGAGAATGCAGCCGTTGACTCACTCCTCAATTTGGGTAACGTCAAAACAATCATTACAGCCAGGCCACTGACACAGCAAGAAACCTCCTACCTTAAAAGCCACAAAAAGAACATTAGAGAACGAAAAATTGCCGTTGATGCGCTTGCGCTCATCGTCAATCCGGCCAATACAATTGAACAGCTGACCGTCAACGAGCTCGCCGATATCCTATCCGGTAAAGTAACCGAATGGGGTGAAATCGAGCCAAACAAAATGGGTAAAATCGACATCGTCTTCGACCACCAAGGTTCAAGTACAGTCAAATACATGCGTGACTCGCTGCTGAACGGAGCCGACTTCGGTCCTAACGTGTATGCCCAGAAAAGCAATTCCGAAGTATTTGAAGCCGTGGCCGCCAATCCAAGAGCCATCGGCATTATCGGTGTCAGCTGGATTTCAAGCGACCTCCGACACGGCGAGAAATCAACCGAAGAACTCGCCCAACGAGCTCAGTCAAGCGACACCACCACTCTCGACTTCGACAACCGCGTTAAAGTTCTCAAAGTCAGCGGCCGCGACCAGGTTGTAGCCTACAAGCCCTACCAGGCATATATCTTCGATGGCTCCTACCCTCTGTTCCGCTCAATTTACATGACAACAATAGCTACCGGAGGTACACCCGCCAGCAATTTCTATGTATTTGTAACAGGGTTTGTTGGACAAAAAATAATACAGATGACAGGCATTCTGCCGGCCACGGTTACACCACGGATGGTATCTCTTGATTAAGCCACACCCCTCAATTTTTATCAGTGTGATAATAAACCAATTGACAGAAATCAAGTCTTAAAAGTAACGAATCAATACAATAACAACAAATAAAACAATTCAGAATGAAATTCAAATTCTTATTCTCGCTGTTATTGGGCGCCGGTGCTCTTAGCGCATTCGCCCAAGGCGGATACCAGGATGGTATCGACTACTACAACGCCGACCGTTTTGAGGACGCTCAGATTATCCTCACCAAGACACTGAACGACAACGGCACAAACAAAGCGCTATCCTACTTCTACCTCGGGTCGATTGACCTGCGTGAGAAGAAAACCGCTTCGGCCAAAGAATACTTTGAAAAAGGTATTGCTGCCGATGCCAATTGTGGCTACAACTATGTAGGACTCGGACAGATTGCTCTTGCTGCCGGCGACAAAAACACCGCTCAAAACCAGTTCAAGCAAGCTTTAAAAGTTGGAGGAAAAGACGCTAAAGTAATGACTGCCGTTGCTCGCGCTTATTTCAACGTCGACCCGGTTGTCTATGCCAAAGAGATTGACAAAAACATCAAAGACGCATTCAAAGCATCCAAAAACCTTGAAAGCGCCGTGTACGTTCTTCAGGGTGACATGGTAACCAACGACCCCGGTAAAGCTGCCGGACTGTACGAGCAGGCTATCACCTACGACCTCGACAAAAACATCGTCAATCCCGAAGCTTACGTTAAATACGCTAACGTTTATTTCAAAGTCAGCCCCAAGTTTGCCATTGACAAACTCATCGAGCTGAATCAGAAACTTCCCACTTCTGCACTCGCCCAGCGAGAACTCGCCGAAAAATACTACGAAAACAACCAGTTTACAATGGCTGCCGACCAGTATGGCAAATATATGCAGAATCCCAACCACTTCCAGCGCGACGAGCAGCGCTACTCAGGCCTCCTATACTTCGGTCAGAAATACAACGAGTCTCTGAACGTTGCCAAGAAAGTGCTTGCTGCCGATCCCACTAACCACTACATGCAGCGAATGGTACTCCTGAACGAGTGTGCTCTTGAGCACTATGCCGAGGCCAAAGCTGCCGGCGATAAACTGTTCAGCGCTCCCGGTGCAGAGTTCACATTCAACGACTACTCAACCTACGGAGACGTTCTCAACGAGCTGAAAGACTACGACGGCGCCATCAAAGCCTACCAGGAAGCCCTCAAGATTCGCCCCGACAAATGGGACGTATACAGCAAGATGTCTTCTACTTACACAAGCATGGAAGACTACAAGAAAGCAGTTGATGCACAGCAAAAATTTGTTGACAACGGCGGCGATGACGTTTCGCTCACCGACTTGTTTGTCCTTTCAAACAGATACAAGAACCTTGCCATTACTGCTCCCGAAGAATCGGCCGAACGCAAAGCCGCTGCAGTAAAAGGTCTTGAGTATATTGACCAGGCCATCGCCAACGCTGCCGAAGAAAGCCGCCCGTCGCTATATCGCAACCGCGCAACCCTGTTAATGCTTCGCGACGGTTCTGAAACCACCCAGGAGCTCGTTGACACATACAACAACATGCTCGCAATATACGACCGTGACGCTGCCAATAAGACAGCCCATGCCGATGCCTACAAGTCAGCCTACAACGTCATTGCATCATTCTACCGTGCAAAAGGCGATATGACCACTGCTCGCAAATATTACGAAATGTTGCTCTCTGTTGATCCCGACAACGACGACTTGCGCAACTACCTCAAGAACCTCAAATAAACAATACTCATATCCCTCAACCAAGAGACTGCCTAACGTAATTGTTAGGCAGTCTCTTTCTTAATTTCAATTCTGTTGAGAACGTGCCCGGTTTAGTTGGTGGAGGGAGTCAGGCGAGCGAGGATGTGGTTTACTTGCTCTGTTGTCAGGCCGCGACGGCAGGCATAGTCGTCAATCTGCCGGGCGGTTGGATTGATAATATTGAAATACGTAGCCTCCGGAGCCGCAAAATATAGGCCAAGCTGCGACGACGCAGGAGACAATCCGCCATTAACAGTGACCGAAATTCCAAGCCTGTCTACCGGCAAAAGCGATGCAACATTAACAGCAAGAGTCTGGTCCGGTAGCGATGGATAGCCAATAGCCGGTCTGATTCCTCGATATTTACCACGTAGCAGTTCGCACGGAGTCGCCATTTCATCTGTAGCATATCCCCACAACCGTTGACGGGTCTCACGATGCAACCACTCCGAAGCCGCCTCAACAAGTCGGTCACAGAGAGTCTGACCTAACAGGTTCTGATACTCATCATCCACAGCCACATCTGCTCGTCTTGCCGTTGCCGCAAAAATTCCGATAAAATCCTTGCCATCCGAAGTAATCCAGTCGGCCAGGCATTTGGAGTCAATCCCCGGCTGTCTAAGCATCGGCAATCTGAGCCGGCCATCAATTACAATATCATCGCCATCGCTGCAAGCCCCTAACAATGCCACGCAGCCTGAAACAGCAAACGCCTGATTATTAAGCATTGACATCGCATCACGATAGAGATTTAACGCCTCAAGCGCCTTTTCTCTATTATCATCTGTCAGCGTAACCCTCCAGCCGGCAATACAACCGTTACATAGGTCATACGGAAAATCAGTTAGATAATCACCGGTCATACGCCAGGAGTGGAAAAACATTCGCCAATTAATCAATGGCAACAGCTCATCAATCGGAATATGTTCTATCACCGTTGTGCCGGGTTTCAAAGGTGCCGGAGACGGATTAACAACCCTTTTAGCCATGCGACGACTCCCTTCCGGCGACACATCGGCCGAAACCGTTCGCATCGCTTGTTCAGCCCGCATTCTCTCCTGCATGCGCCTGTTCTCCTCTATGAATGTTTTCCTGACATCCTCGTTGCATAGTGCAACTGCAATCGCTGTATTCTGCCCCGCGTCAGATGAATGGATAACCGCTCCGTTTGCGCGTTCGGGAGCAATCTTCAGCGCCGTGTGCAGCGGTGAAGTCGTTGCCCCGCCAACAACCAACGGCGTATCGTCGCCGGCGCGCTCAAGAGCCCGAGCCACGTTTACCATTTCGCCAAGCGACGGCGTGATAAGGCCCGAGAGGCCAACCATTGCCGGTTTATGTTTAACAACCGCGTCTACAATATCCTCGGCCGGAACCATTACCCCGAGGTCTATTACTTCAAAATTGTTGCAAGCCAACACAATCCCGACTATATTTTTCCCTATATCATGAACATCCCCTTTAACTGTTGCCAAAACCACTTTCCCTGCCGAAATGTTGCTTCCGCTCTCCCTCTCGCTCTGCATAACCGGGCGAAGAATATCAACCGCAATCTTCATTGTTCGGGCCGTTTTTACCACTTGTGGCAAAAACATTTTACCCTCTCCAAAAAGCCGCCCAACGCGGTTCATACCCTCCATTAACGGGCCCTCAATTATCTCTACGGCTTTCATCCCCAACTTAAGTGCCTCGTCTATATCCTCGTTCAGATATGTATCCATCCCCTTTACAAGGGCAACCGAAAGACGGTTTTCCACGCTTCCACTATGCCATGAATCAACCGCTTTCCCCTCAGCAATGGTCGGCGGAGTCTCTGCCTCTTCATGAGCACGCGCAATCAACTCATCGCGCGCACCGGGGCGACGGTTCATAATCACATCTGTCAATAAAAGCCTCAGTTCAGGGTCTATATCTTCGTATGTCACAGCAGTAGCAGGATTAAGAATCGCCATATCCAGTCCGGCCTCTATCGCATGATAAAGAAAGACCGCATGCATGGCTTCACGCAAGCGATTGTGCCCCCGAAAAGAGAATGAGAGATTACTAACCCCTCCCGATGTTCTGGTTCCGGGAAGATTAGCCTTAATCCATCTTACTGTTTCAATAAAATCAACGGCATAATTATCGTGTTCATCAATACCGGTTGCAATTGATAATATTCCGGGGTCGAAGATAATATCTTCAGGAGAGAATCCTACAATCTCGGTCAGCAGACGATAGCTGCGGGCCACTATCTCCTTTTTGCGTTCGTATGTGTCGGCCTGTCCATTTTCATCAAAAGCCATTACCACTACAGCCGCACCCATCCGCCTTATCATTCTTGCAGTCTCAATAAATCGCGACTCCCCCTCTTTCAGAGATATTGAATTAACCACAGGGCGACCGGCAATTTGTTTGAGAGCACACTCAATCACATCATATCGCGACGAATCAATCATCACCGGCACTTTTGAAATCTCAGGGTCGGCAGCTATATATCTCAGAAAGCGCACCATCTCGACCGGCGAATCAAGCAGTCCGTCATCCATATTGACATCAATCACCATGGCTCCCGATTCAACCTGACGGCGAGCTATATCGGCGGCTTCTGCAATTTTATCTTCGCTTATCAGCCTAAGGAATTTACGAGAGCCGGCTACATTACACCGCTCTCCAACATTTACAAAATTGTATCCCGGCGTGACAACCAGCGGCTCCAGGCCTGCCAATCTGAGCGCCGGTTTGGTGAATCTCTGCAATTTGCCTCTACACCGGGCTGCAACCTCCGAAAGAGCTTTTATGTGAGCAGGAGTTGTTCCGCAACACCCCCCGACGATATTAACAATCCCGTCATTAAGCAGCGGCAACAATGCCGAAACAAAATCTTCGGGCGACTCGTTATAACAGCCTGTTTCATCGGGCAGTCCGGCATTGGGATGCACGCTTACAGCTGTCCACGACTCTGCATCCAGCATTCTGACATGCGGCTCTATCGCTGAGGGCCCGAAAGAACAATTAAGGCCCACCGAAACAATGTTGTCAAATGGCTGTATGGTAGACAAAAACGCATCCAGCGACTGTCCTATCAGCGTACGGCCTGTTTTATCGGTTACCGTTACCGAAACCATGACCGGAATATCAAAATCGAGTGCTGCGGTCAGTGCCGCTTTGAGATTTAAAGTATCAAAAACAGTCTCGACAAGCAACAAGTCAACTCCGCCGTCAACAAGGGCCTCAATCTGCTGATGATATGCCGTGAACAGCATATCAAAATCAACATTTCGGGCTGCCGGATTTGACACATCCGGGCTCATAGACGCAGCGCGATTGGTAGGGCCGACAGAACCCGCAACCAACACTCGACGGTCAGTGGCACTTCGGGCAATATCAACCGCCAGCCGTACCGCGCACCGATTCATTTGCAGCACAAATCTCTCAGTAGTATAGTCACTTTGGGATATAGCATTGGCATTGAACGTGTTTGTTGAAATTATATCGGCGCCCGCCTCAACATATTGGCGATGAATATCTGCAATAACATCAGGCCGGGTTATCGACAATAAATCATTGTTCCCCGACACGGCACAATCATGGTCAACAAGGATACTTCCACGGAAATCACTTTCACCAAGTTGATAACGCTGTATCATTGTACCCATAGCCCCGTCGAGCACGGCTACACGCTCGTTCAACCATTGTTCAAACTGTTTTCTTGTCATTGCGGCCATTATCAGAACACCTGCTTTGCTATTTCATAAACACTTTTGGAGGCAAGCATTGTGTAGAAATGTATACCCGGAGCACCTCCGGCAATCAACTCGCGACATTGTTCAATTCCCCAGCGTATACCTATTTCTGCAGCCTCGGCATCATCGCGAGCCGTCTCCAATTCCCGCGCAAGCGGCTGCGGAATATCTGCGCGAAAAACACGTGGCAGTATCGAGAGCTGGCTCTTTTTTGAAATAGGTTTTATTCCCGGTAAAATTGGTATCGTAATTCCCTCATTACGACAGCGTTCCACAAATTCAAAATATTTACTGTTATCATAAAAAAGCTGGGTTATGGCATACTGCGCGCCGGCCTCGACTTTCATCTTCAGATAACGAATATCCGACCCCATGTTCGGAGCCTCCTCATGCTTCTCCGGATAACACGCCACCCCATAGGTAAAAGGAGTGTCAATCCCCTCTATGACAGTGTCGTCAAGGCCCACTCCGGCATTAAAGCAATTGACCTGTTTCTGTAAGTCAGTAGTGTGGATGTTACACAGCGACGGGTCAAATTTATGTTTCATATTCCCTTTGTCGTCGCCACGCAACAACAACAGATTATTTATTCCGAGGAAGTTCAAATCAAGCAGAGCATATTCAGTTTCCTCGCGGGAGAAACCGTTACATATCAGATGCGGAACCGGTATTATGCCATATTTGTTCTTAATAGCGGCGGCGATAGCAACTGTCCCGGGCCGACGCCTCACGCCTACTCTCGTCACACTGCCGTCACTATGCTCCCGGTAAATAATTTCCGAATGATGGGAGGTTATATTGACAAATTTCGGGTCAAATTCCTGCAATCTGTCAATTATATTAAAAACTTTATAGATACTGTTCCCTTTCAATGGAGGTAACACCTCAAAAGAAAACACAGGGCTTCCGTCGTGACTGTTTATTATGTCTATTACCTTTTCCAAAGTCGTAGGATTATAGCAAATTAAAAACTGTATTTACACCAAATTTCCGGCTCCTTCTCTGATTATTTCCGGATTACCGCTATCAGTAAGGCCAACCACCGTCGACCCGATTGTTCCGCCATCGCCGCCGTCAACAATCAGGTCAATATCAAATTGCTCGTGATTATCGGCAATAACAATCGGGTCAACCAATTCGTCAGGCTCGCCTAATGCCGACGTCGAGAGAATAGGATTACCCAGGCGCTCTGCTATCGCACGTGCAATTTCATTATCGGGAATGCGTATGCCAACGGTCTTACGCCCCTTGAACACTTTCGGGAGCGATGTCGATGCGGGCAGTATGAACGTAAATGCCCCCGGTAAATTGGAACGCATTATTTTAAATGCAGCGTTGTCAATTCGGCCATACTCCGATGCCATCGATAGGTCGGCAGCTACAATCGAGAGCGTCTCCTTGCGTGGGTCTATTCCCTTTATCCTGCACACTCTTTCTATTGCCTGATTTGATAGCGCATTACACCCTATTGCATAGAAAGTATCGGTTGGATAAATTATCAAACCACCATTCCTAAGCACATCAACAATTTCATCCAGAAATCGCTCGTTTATACTTGAACTATAGATTTTTAATATCTTCATCTACTTTTGCTATTTTGTATTTTATATCGGTTGCGGCAAGGTATGTTTCAAGCATTCTGCGCGTCAACGCTTCGGTTTGGTCAACAGGCATCTCCTCTCCATACATGTTTATCGTCATCAACAGATTTCGAGATTCGAGTCCCAGCTTAGTACGCTCATTATCACTCGTTGGAGTCCCTACACCTGCAACGGCATCCCTGAACACCGGCAACGATGCTATATTAAGCAGGCCGCGGC
>JAFLTJ010000037.1 GCA_022510465.1 Muribaculaceae bacterium | reverse complement strand
ATTTGGGTTATGAAGCAAAGGTAAACGTGATAATAAAATCACGGTCGGGAATGACGCAGGAGCAAACATCCGTGGTTCCGTATCTCTATTCTGTAACATATTACAAACCGCTTATTTAAGACTAAGCAAATGGCTCTCATAAAATCAATCTCGGGTATCCGCGGAACAATTGGCGGAGCTCAGGGTGACGGTCTGTCTCCACTTGATATCGTAAGATTTACCGCTGCGTATGCAACTTTTATTTCCCGGAATACTCCGGCCGACGCTTCCGGGCGGCGCACCATCGTGGTGGGGCGTGACGCACGTCTGTCGGGACCGATGGTCGATAAAATAGTTGTCGGTACTCTCCAGGCAATGGGTATGGATGTCGTTAATATCGGTCTCGCGTCGACACCCACAACCGAAATCGCTGTTGTGGGCGAAAATGCTGCCGGAGGTATCATCCTTACCGCGTCTCACAATCCTCGCCAGTGGAACGCTCTGAAACTGCTGAACAGTGATGGCGAATTTCTCAACGACGAGCAAGGGAAACAGGTGCTTGCAATAGCCGAGGCAGGTGATTTTGTGTGGGCTGAGGTCAACAATCTCGGAACTGTATCGGTAAACGAGACCTACAACCGCAGGCATATTGATATGGTGCTTGGCCTTGACCTTGTTGATGTTGAGGCTATTAAAGCTGCCAATCTGACGGTTGCCATTGATGCGGTAAACTCGGTTGGCGGAGTTGTTGTTCCGATGTTGCTAAAGGCTCTTGGCGTTAAAAATGTTATAGAGCTAAACTGTGAACCAAATGGACAATTCGCTCATACGCCCGAGCCGATACCCGAAAATCTCGGGCAAATTTCATCTCTGATGGCTCAGGGTGGAGTGGATGTGGGTCTTGTTGTAGACCCCGATGTTGACCGTCTTGCACTTGTAATGGAAAACGGTGAAATGTTTGTGGAGGAGTATACGCTGGTATCGGTGGCCGATTATATTCTGAGTCATACACCGGGAGCAACGGTGAGCAATCTCAGCTCGTCTCGGGCTCTTCGGGATGTGACTCAAGCCCATGGTTGCACCTACAGCGCTGCCGCAGTAGGCGAGGTGAATGTTACGACAAAAATGAAAGAAACCGGTGCGGTTATCGGTGGAGAAGGGAATGGTGGAGTAATCTATCCCGCCGCCCATTACGGCCGCGATGCCCTCGTAGGCATTGGCCTATTCCTGACTCTATTGGCCAAGAGTGGAAAGAAAATGACCCAACTGAAAGCAACCTATCCGGCCTATTCGATATCTAAAAATAAAGTCGAGCTCACATCCGATATTAATGTCGATGCCATTCTTGAAGCTGTAAAACAGCGATATGCCGGTGAGGAAATAAACGATATTGACGGCGTTAAAATTGATTTTGCCGATAGCTGGGTGCATTTGCGCCGCTCCAACACAGAGCCGATAATCCGCATATACAGCGAGGCGGCGACTGCCCAGCAGGCCGACGCCCTTGCCGAGACGGTGAAGCAAGAGATTCTTAAGTTTGTTTAATCAGCTTGTCGGAGAAGATGTTAAAAGCAATGCTGATGGCCGGATGTGGCGGTTTTGTGGGCACTTGTTGTCGCTATCTCGTCGTCAGATGGTGTGCTGACTCATACCACGGACAGTTTCCGCTCGGAACATTTTTAGTCAACATCATAGGGTGCTTTATTGCCGGATTGATATTCGGACTCCTTGAACGCACACAGATATTTTCGCCGGCGGCAAATGTTCCGTTGATAATAGGCTTTTGCGGAGGTTTTACAACATTTTCGTCGATGGCAAACGATATGTGGATTCTCGGCTCAAAAGGCGACTGGATAACTACCGCGATATATCTGTCACTATCCATTATACTTGGTGTTACAATGATATTCCTTGGCCGCAGTATTCCTGCAAAATTTTGAGAACAGGCCGGCGCGTTTGGTTGTCTTACAAAAAAGCACTAATTTTGGCTGCATAATTAAAATCTGTAAGTAAATGAAAACAATTAAATTTTTATCTGTTATGTTTTGTGCTGCTTCATTGTTAATGTCGTGCAGCTCGTCTTGTGGTGATGCTAACTCTGACCAAGCATGTACTTCCGACGCTGTCATTGAGAATATTATGACGCGAACAAGCATTCGTCAGTTTACGTCACAGCCGGTGTCAAATGATACCCTTGATATGCTTGTAAAAGCCGGTATGGCAGCGCCATCGGCTGTAAATGCCCAGCCGTGGGCGTTTGTCGTTGTGACCGACCGGGAGAAACTTGATTCGTTGGATGCCGTTCATCATCATGCCAATCTTAAAACGGCTACAGCTGCTATCATTGTTTGTGGCAATATGCAGAAAGCAATGGAAGGCAAATTGGCCGAATATTGGGTGCAGGACTGCTCTGCCGCAACCGAGAATATTCTACTCGCAGCTCATGCATGCGGGCTTGGCGCAGTGTGGTGTGGCGTATATCCCAACGAGGCTGTGATTCCGGGCGTTAAACGTGTGCTTGAACTCCCCGAATATATTATGCCGCTAAACATTATCACGATGGGCTATCCTGCCGAGCAGCCGGCTCCGAAAGATAAGTTTAAGGAAGAAAACGTTCATTATCAGAAGTGGTAATATCCACAAATTCATCGATATAAGAAAGGCCCTGCAACCAAATCAGGTCGCAGGGCCTTTCGTTGTTTTTTGTCAGTTTTTTCCGGGTGGAGTTGGAGGGGTTCGAACCCTCGTCCAAACGCGGAACCGGGCGGTTTTCTACATGCTTATTCGCTTGTTGGTTTTCGAGCGGCGACAGGCAAACGACAGCCAATCGACGCCTTATCCTCTAAAATTTCGGATGGGGCCGAGGCAACCCTTATCCTATTTCCGATTTAACTGCACCACTGTATCGATCTGTCTCGGAACGGTGAACTATCGAGTGATGTCTTGTCCCTGCAACTGTTGCCGGGATTAAGCTGATTTACTGTACTTCAATCAAGCAGCAAGAGCGTAGTTGTTTTCGCCATTTAAAATTGCTGATGTCCATTTTTTAAGAGAACAGCCATCATGTCTCTGCATGCTTGCCGACCACTTCTACACGCTGTCAAAACCTGTCAACCCCATGTATCAGTAATCTTCGGAGCGCAAAAATAGTTCTATTTCTATAATTACAGCTATTTTTAACAATTATTAACCTATTGCTGGTAATAGATTCGTTTAACACGTGTAGATACCGAGGTTAAAACTTCGTAGGGAATAGTCCGGAGTATGTTTGCTATCTCTTCGGGATGCATATTGGGTCCGAATATCTCAACGCTATCACCTTCATGACAGTCAACGTCGGTAACATCAATCATGCAGAGGTCCATGCAGATATTTCCGACAGTAGGGCAGCGGTGACCGTTGACAAGCATTGTCGTGTTCCCATTTCCAAGGTGGCGGCTGAAACCGTCGGCATACCCGACGGGAATGGTAGCGATGCGGCTGTCTCGTGACAGAACGCCGCGTCTATTGTAGCCTATTGTTGTTCCGGCAGGCCATTCGCGAATGGATATGATGACCGATTTGAGCGCTGAGACGAGTTGTAAACCATCCTGAGAGCCGTCGTGCATCGTTGGCACACCATACAGGCAAATCCCCAAACGAACGAGGTCACATTGGTGTTCGGGGAATCGGGTTATACCGGTTGAATTGAGAATATGGCGCATGATGTGAGTGTCATAACCCGTTTGTAGAAGGTTGCAACAGCGGTCGAATGTGTCAAGCTGTATGCGTGTATATTCATCCTGGGTGGGGTCGTCGGCTGCGCAAAGATGGCTGAAAATTGACCGTGGCATTACGGCATTCTGAGCGGTAAGCATTGAAAGCAGGGCAGGGATTTCACTTTCAATAAATCCCAAGCGGTGCATTCCGGTATCAAGCTTGATGTGAACAGGATAGTTGGTTATGCCATATCGCGTCGCTTCCGAGATAATGCGCTGCAGCATCGTGAAATTATATATTTCAGGCTCAAGTCGGTGATTGAATAGAGCGAGGTAATTGTCAACCTTGGGATTCAGCACCATTATAGGCATTGTTATTCCTGCATTTCTTAGGTCAACACCTTCGTCAAGCACTGCAACGGCCAGATATGCAGCGCCTTGTGCCTGGAGCGTTTTGGCAAGTTCATAGGACCCGGCACCATATCCCGAGGCTTTTACCATGCAAACGATACCTGTCGAGGGTTTAAGCTTGGCGCGATAAAAATTGTAGTTATGTACAAGATTGTCAAGATTTACCTCCAATACCGTTTCATGTCGACGCGCTTCAAGCATTTCGGTAATCATGCCGAAATTAAATGCCGGGGCACCCTTAATCAGTATTAGCTGTGAATCAAAATCGTCGGGTCCTAAGTTGCTGATAAAATCGGCTGTAGAGTTGAAGAATATGGCCTTGTTGCCAAACAGTTCCCGGTGTTGTGATATTTCGTTGCCAATGCCTATAAGTCGTTCTATTCCGCGGCTATTCAACAATCGGGCGACCGACTTGTATATATCTTCAGGATGAGCCGATTCATGCATCAAGTCGCTGAGAATGATGGTTTTAGAAAGGGATGCATTGTCGTGTCGGGCCATGAAGTCAAGGGCTGGAGCCAGCGAATGGAGGTCGGATGTATAGGAATCGTTGATAATAACACATTTATTGACTCCTTCAATCACGTCAAGGCGGGTCCCAACTGGTGTCAATTGCTTCATCCTTTGGGCAATAACATCGGCACTCACGCCCAAATGGAGCATTATGGCGAGAGCGTGAATCGCATTCTGAATATCGATATCTGCGGTTAACGGAAGATCAAACTTTCCATTGATTTTACCGTACTCGTATGAGATTACGGTTGCATCGTCTCTACGTTGGATGTCAGAGATAAATAGCTCTGCCTCGGGATTGTTTTCAGACCATGACAATCGTCGGCCGCTTAAATTGAGCCTGATTATCGCATCGTTAATTACGGGGTCGTCGGCACAGTAAATTATGGTTTCACAATCTTTCATCAACTTGAGTTTCTCTTCAACCTTAGTCGCGATTGTGCTGAATCCGTCATCATGTTCTGTTCCGATGTTTGTTATGATGCCTATTGTCGGACTTATCATCTGTTGCAACGCCGCCATTTCGCCGGGTTGAGAAATGCCTGCCTCGACTATTGCAATCTCGGTATCCAAATCTATTTCCCATATTGAAAGTGGAACCCCTATCTGGGAGTTGTAGCTGCGCGGAGACCTCGCGATGGCATAATCCTCTTGAAGCAATCGGTAAAGCCATTCTTTAACAGTTGTTTTTCCGCGGCTGCCGGTAATGCCTATTACGGGGATGTTAAACTTAGAGCGATGATATCGGGCTATCGTTTGTAATGCACAGCGAACATCCTTTACCACAAGCATATTGGCATCGGTGACCAATGACATATCTTCAGGTATGCTGTCAACAACGAAATTGCGAACACCCCTGTCATACAGCCATTTGATATAGCGATGTCCGTCGCCTGTTGAGGTTCGCAGCGCAAAAAAAAGCGTTTCGCTCGGAATTGACAGAGAACGACTGTCGATGAGCAGCGTTGAAATTATATTATCCTGATGGCTTGGGGTGGCAATCCCCAGTATATCAGTTATTTGGTTTATTGTATATGTCATTGTTCGAGTCGTGAAATAATCTTTGAGATAAGTGTCTTAGTATAAGCCGGCGCATCTGCCGTTAATTCGTTGGCAATGCGGATTGTATCGTTGTTAAAGCGCTCGGTTGCGTCAGTGGCATCTGTCATAGGGCGATGGGCAAGGCGAGCGGTCAGAGAATTACATTTACGTGCAAACTCAGCGGTTTGCTTTGTCATATAGCGCGATTGGAATTTGTTGAAAATATACTTTACGGCAAGTTCTGAGGGATGTTTAAGATCCTCGGCATAGAATCGGTAATCGCGCAAATCATCAATCATTATTTCGTAGGCAGGGAAATAATCAATCTCCTGAGGATATTCCCTGATTGCTTCGTCGATGGCGATGTGAAGAGTCGCTTTTGAGAGGCTGTTACCGCGCAGGGTGTATGCCGTATGTCTTACGGGGCTGACTGTCAGCACCATCCTTATGTCGGGATTGAGCGAACGTGCTGCGTTGAAAGCCCTGAGAATCGCGTCTTTACACTCTTCAACTCCAAGAATCCGTTCCTCAAAATCAGCTGCCGGCAATCGATGGCAGTTGGCAACTACATGATTGCGCTCGCGGTGGATATAAGCATGATTGGACCCGAGTGTTACAACGAGAACCGCTGCCTGTTTGAGAAAGTCGCGGGCATTAATTATGGCTTCTTTTGTTGATTTGAGCACGTTGTCAGGCTCTGCCGACGAGAATGCTCCGTGAAAGTCAAGACTGTGGTATAGACCGTTATCGGCCGTTGACACAAGCTCGTTGACTGATGTAGGGTAACTTCCGGAGGCGATGGCTTCGAGTGAACGGGCAATGCTTAAGGGGTTGAAAAGAATTCCCACCGGATTAACCGATGTGCAAAACAATCCCGATTGGAGCATCCGGCCAATGTTGTCACTGAAACAGGAGCCTATCAGCATTATGGGCGTGGAATGGTCAATTGTAAGCTGGCAGGCTGTTGCTCGACTTTCAATCTCGGTGCGAAATTTTAGTTCGGAAGCCATGATGAGTAATTTTCAATACATCTGATAATCAACCGAAAGCACCTGGAACTCCGTGCGGCGATTTATTTGGTCGGCAGCGCTTTGGTCCTCGGGCGACAGCGTTTCGATGAACTCCTCGTTAAGCACATCCCCCTCTTTGAACTGGGGATATTCACGGGCTATACGTTTTGTTACAGTTTTGGGCCGCGATTTCCCGTATCCTTGCTCTTGCAGACGGTCGGCTGCGATACCAACCGAGATAAGATAGTCTATGACCGATTTTGCGCGCCGTTTAGACAGGTCCATATTGTATTGTTCCGAACCCCAGCGGTCGGTGTGCGACGCCATTTCGATTGTGATGTTAGGATTGTTGCGAAGCATTTCGGCAAGTTCGTCAAGTGCTTCCTTAGACTCGGGTCTGAGAGTGGCCTTGTCAAAGTCATAGAAGATATTTTCAACAATATTTGGCTTTGATATGGAAGCCAGTATAAAATCAATGCCATACTCGGCATCCTCCTCGGCGGAGTCGGATGTAAACTCCTGGCGGGCATTCAGATAGCCTTTGGCCCCGGCAAGCATAACGTATGATACGCCACGTTGTAACGGGAACGAGAATGACCCGTCGTTGCGTGCTACTGCTTTCTGATTGCTGCCATCGTTGCCTACTATTCGTATAACTGCATTTGGCACAGGCTCTTCATCTTTATCCAAAACCCATCCCGAGATATTGATTTTTAAATCGGGTAACTCAAACGTGTAAATGTGGTCATAACCGCGCCCGTCGCCGCGATTGCTGCTGAAGAAACCGGCCTCGACACCCGGCTTCTCGTATGTGATACCAAAGTCGTCGGCCTCAGAGTTTATCGGCGCTCCCATGTTCTCTACCAACCAGCCGCCCGACGGTGTCATCGTTGCGCGGAATATGTCAAGGCCTCCCAATCCGGGATGACCGTTTGAAGCAAAGAACAGCACGGAATCGGTGAGCATATAGGGAAACATTTCGTCGCCGGGTGTATTGATTGCTTCTCCGAGGTTTTCAAGCGAGCCGGCACGTTCTTTGAGGTTTATTCGCCAGATGTCTTTTCCGCCCATACCGGGCATGTCGGAGGTGAAGTATAACCATGTTCCCGATGGAGATACAGCCGGATGTCCGTATGACGAAATTGTATCAGACGTGATTTCAAATTTCACGGGAGCGCTCCATTTTGCGTCACTTCGCGATGAGGTGTATATCTCTACGCCTGTATTTGATGTTGGGGAGCGGCGTGCTTTGGTCAGATACATAAGCGAGCCATCGGGGGAGAAGGATGTTATACCCTCATCCATTTCTGTATTCAGCTCGCCCTCAACGGCTTCGGGCTTAGTCCACTCGCCACGCTCGTTTCGGCGCACCATCCATATATCGCTTTTTTTCATTCCGGTGATTTCACTGCGGTTATCGCCGGTAACTTTTTCGTTAGTCGTTGTGTAATAGAGAATTTCGCCATTGAACATCGGGGCGAAATCGGCGCGACGCGAGTTGATGAATTTTGGCTGCTTTACCACATAGCGCGTCTTGTTGCGCTTCATTTCAGCGGCTTTTGTGGCTCCGGCAAGTCCCGCCGTGGCCATAGGGTCGCCGGGCACCATTTCGAGATATGTTTCATACTCTTTGATAGCCTGCGCATATTTCCCATCGGCATGGAGTTGCTGTGCCAGATAAAGGTGGGCGGTCGAGTCGGGATACTCATAACGGATAGCGTTCTGATAGGCAGCCGCAGCGCGAGCCGCCATGCCAAGCTTGGAATAACATTCGGCCATCTTGAAAGCTACCACGCCTCGAGCCGGGCGCTCCTCACGTCGGGTCATTTTGTTATACACCTTTCGGTATGTCTTTGACGCATCAAAATATTCACCGCGAGCCATTTGTTCATCGGCTACCGACAGCTTGGCGCCGCCACATGACGTTAAAATGAATATCGACACTATTGCCGACAAAAGTATTTGATATATAGAGCGATGTCTCATAAATAGCCTTTTGGAAGTCAGTCAGTCGTTTTTCGCTAATTAATTACATATATACTAACGAAAAACTGTCTCGCTTTATTTTATGTTATTTAGCCTACAAAATTAGGAAAATATTGTTAAAGTAGCGAGAGGAATCGCTCGATTCTCATGTAATAACAAAAAGAGAGGCTGCATCTGTGTAGATACAACCTCTCGATTGGGAGTGTAAATCCCTTATTTAATCATCACTTTTTTATTCTCGTTGCCATGGTTGAAAATGTATATTCCGGGATTCAATTTTGGCAAATCGGTCTTTGTTGCATTGAGCTTTATTGTCTTTCCTGATATGTCATAAATGTCGTATGATTTGATATCTGAATCGTTGAAAATGTCGGTAACAGCCGATGAAGCGATAACAAAGATATCACACGTGTCAAACACGGCTGGATTATTGGCAAGTTCAACAGTTATAGTAGTTTTACCATCTGTAATAGCTGTGACAGTTGCTTGCAGTGAACCCTCATGTTCTATAGTGGCAACCGACTCGTCGCTTGAAGTCCATAGAACCGATGGAGTTTCGGCATATTCGGGACCGAATGAAGTCGTAAGTACAACCGATGGATTATCGGGGATGTCAAGTGTAATATCTTTATTCTCAATGGTCAGGGTAGTAACATTGGCTGCAATCACCGAGATAGAGCATGTTGCGGTGAACGGCTCGTCGTCAATCATACCGGTTGCCGATATGGTTGCTTCACCTTTTGCATTGGCTGAAACGCAACCGTTTTCATCAACCGAGATGATTTCATCGTTAGAACTTGTCCAGATTATTTCGGGCAAACGTGCAGCCTCGGGATTAGCCGATACAGCGAGTCGGCAGCCGTCTTTAACATGCATAACAATGCCGTTATCAGTCACTTCTACATCATCGTTGCTTTCGCTAAAAGCAATAGTAAACGATGTTGCATTGTTGTAATAGATGTCATTTCCCTCATCGTAATATACTGTTAATCCGTCGAATACGGGATTGGAGTCTATTCCAATTGTCTGATTGAATGCTTCACCCAGCTTGAAGGCAATTTCACCCGAAGCCATCTGCTCTACGGTTACAAGAGTTTGGCTTTCGGTAATCTGGTACTGACTGGTAGAGAACGCGTTTGAAATATTGGCCTTGGCTGTAGTCCCTCCGACACAAGCTCCGACTGTTGTACCAATCACCCGGCCGACGCTGAATATGTTGCTTGCTTTAGCGTCTTTATTGTGACCGCCAATAACGCCGCCACAGTTTGACGTTCCCGATACAGTTGCAGCATTGTATGAATTTGAAAGCTCGGCAGTGGCAGAGTTGAGATTACCCACAATACCACCTACATAAGTACCTGAGCCATTTATGTTGGCATAATTGGCACAGCGGTCAATAGTGGATGCACCGGCGGCACAACCAACAATACCACCAACATGTTGCTTGCCTGAAACAGAGCCATTAACGGTAATTCCTGACACAGAAGCTCCGTTTATGTATCCGAACAGACCCATATATGATGCTTTCGGGTTGTTAATGTAAAGGCCTGAAATAGTGTGTCCATTTCCTTCAAAATTGCCGGTAAAAGCGGTTGTTGAGCCGGTTCCTATCGGGGTCCAGTCGAAATTGCCGAGGTGCAAGTCAGATAGCAGTGTGGCATTCTGGTTTTCACCCTTATTGTTTGTGTTTTCGGCAAACCAGGCAAGCTCGGCCGGTGTGGTAATTTCGTAGAAGCCGAGTTCATTTGTCTGAGGCTCGGTTTTTGTTACGCCATCCCATGCGCCGTTCAGCTCTTCCATTTCAAGATTAAAAGTAATCAATCCGTCGGCCTCGTCGGGAATATTGTAAATCTTTCGGAAGCAGCGATAACCATCGGCCTTTGCAGTAATCGAATAGTCTCCGTATGTACCGGAGAAGAGACCATCGTCATTAGGAGTCAACAGATTGTCGTTAAATGACAGCTCTACCGAAGCTCCCTCCGGTATTCCCTCAAGCTGAATAAGGAAGTTTTTGACCGGCGTAATGTCGAGACTGATGTCGGGAAGCGCGCCGAAGTATGTTTTGTGTGGCACGGCGGTAAAGTTTGGCGATCGACCGGCCAGCGGGCTCGTATTGCGGTGATTTCCAATTGGATCGCCATATCCATTGACTTGAATTACACCCTCGTTCATTATCCAAACAGGCTTTTCGTCGATGTTATAATCTTCAGGAATTTCGACGGTTACGGCCTGAGCCGACGCGGCCGATCCAAACGTGTATTGCCCGGAACCAAGAATCAGAGAGGACCCGTTGGGGATTCCATTATAGGTTACGTATGCCGACATGTTATAGATACCGGCAATCTTGTTGGCCGGGTGGAACAGGCCGCTATATTGGATTTTAAATTTATCTCCGGGTTGAAATATCTTACTGCCCGGGCGGGTGATATTGGTAATTTCTCGGTGGCAGGTTTTAGCGCGCAGAACTTGGTATGTTGAATTTCCGTTTGCGTCACTGAGCTTGATGATGTTTCGGCCATATTTCAGTAGAACGGTGTATGAGCCGTCTTCATTTTTTGTAACGCCGTCGGTTGTAAATCCTTTGTAAGTAGCGGCTGTCTCTGAAATTTCAGGTGATGCCATTAGTACGGTTGTTACACCTTCGGGCATGAATGTATATGGAAAACCATCTTCAGAATCCAAAAAATAAAAAACATCATGTTCGGCATCGACATATTTTCCGGCAAGCCTGAGAGCCTCGACATTATATTGCTCGTTAATAGTCATGTTTGGGTCAACCTTTGCTTCGGTTTCGCCAACAGAAACGACAAACACACCGGTGTTTTCGGGCCAAATAGCGCCCCAGTATTCGCCGCCGAGGTAATTTTTCTTGTCGGCGTTATTGTAGTAATTGAGGTTTATACCGTCGTAGGTCACCAGGACTATTGCCGTTCCTGTTCCTTTGGCTGTGATTTTTGACCACGCCGACGTATTGGCTTCTGAACAATTTTCAATCTTGATGATATTGTCGGAGGGCTTAAAATCGGTGTCAAGTATTGTATAATGAAAATCGGGTTCAAAGAAATAATTGTTGGTGGAATTGTCGGTAAGTTCCCACATTCTCATGCCATGCACCAGGAAGTTATCGCCGACATTGAGTTTAAGGTGGTGTTGGGGATTTATGTTTAGCAGAAGGTCGCCTGTCTCATAGCCGCTGTTGCTTTGCGGCGAATGGTTGATAGCCTCCGGAGCGGCCTTGATGTAATCGGCTTCGGTAAAACTAATCGTGGGGCATTTTGATTCATCCAGGCTCATAGTGAAATATCCGGCATGGGTAAGACCGCCATCTTTCCATGTGCGGTAGTTATACACCTGTCCGTTGGCCAATCGGTATGAATAGGTTTTGCCACCGTCAGCGTCTTCGGTTTTGATGGGCTTCACGAGTGTAAAGTCGGTAAAGTGGGTGAACTTCATGCCCAGCTCCAATCGGGCGTCGGATGGAACAGTAATGGAGAAGTCTCCACCCTGGGGTATCGCACCTGTAACGTTGACATTTGCCGTAAGTGTCCCGCCACGGTATAGCGTCATATATCCTTCTGACTGATGTTTCTCGCTCGGTATAAAAGCAACGTTATAGCTGTTGCCGTTCAGTGCCAGGAATGTGTAGCGATTGGCGGTTGTGCTTTTTCCCGGTGTTTGCACGATTGGTTTCCCCTCGCGAGTATTAACGGTGACATCAAGCTTATAATCCTCATTTTCGATATTCCAGGGCGTGCCGTCGGTCTCCTTGTTGCTTACGTATGCGGTACATGTCAGAACGGTGAACTGCTGAACGGTAGTCGAATCGGTAACGGTAATATCGATAACGCCGTTGACAGTGCCGTCTTTTGCAATTCCCGTGACGCTATAAACTCCCGGGTCAAGCTCAAAATTAAACTCATAATTGGTTGGCGTTGGAATTTTAATGTCGGTACCCGTCTTTTTGTCAGACAGGGTCAGTGTGGTAGATACAGTGTTCATTTTTACAATGACCGGATTGGCCAAAGCAGTCAATGACAACGCTATAAATCCACAAAGAAATAAAAATGCTCTTTTCATCTTTTTTCTTTTGCTTATTTAGGGTTAGTTATAAATGAATTTCTTTCCGTTTTGGATATATATTTGTCCGGGTAGCAGATTGTTGACTTTCATGCCCTGAAGGTTGTAGCCAGTGGAATCTGTTCTGAACTCGTTGCGTTCAGTCATCGATACGCCTCCCAAATGACCGTCGTGCGGCAAAGCGAGAAAATGGGCCGGATTGATATAAACTTTGTATGTTCCTATTAATTCACCATTGGGTGACCACTGATATAGCTTGCCGGCCGATGTGAAAGAGGCCGCGTCGGTGGCGTATATGTAACCCGAGTAGGGGTTGATATAAAGGCCGTAGGGCATCATCATTTGTTTTATGTCAGACAAAACACTTCCGGGAAAATCTTCATCGACTCCGTCACAACCATCACTTTCGAACAGCTCTTCGGGATTGATTCTTAGGTAGTTGAACTCGTATTCGCCGGTGTAATAAGAGTATCTGGACCCGATAGCATAGAAGTTCCCCTCGGTGTCGACCGTGTTATATGTCGCGGCATATTCCAAAGAATGGAAACAGTAGGCGTCGGGAGCGCCGTTAAGGGCTGCTTTACAGTCAAATATTATTGTGGTAGCCTGAACGTCATAGTAATCGCCCGGAGAGTTGATACAGAGATATTGGCCGCTCTGTGACATCTTCCCGTAAAGATTGATTTGCCCTGTATCAACCGTACGGACAACCTTCATCGTTTCGGCATTGATTATACTGACGGTCGTCTCATATTCGTGATTCTCCTGGAATGCATATCCACCGGTGTTCGCGACAAAAAGATGCCCTTCATAGTAGGCAATACCTTCAGGCTCATACCCAACCTCGACGGCCGATACAACTTTGAAAGTTTCGGTGTCGATTTTGGCAACATATCCCTTTGTAAATTCCATAAACGACCCGTTTATTGCCACCTCGTGCCCGTAGGAAGAGATATATACATATCGGCCATCGGTGGCAAGCTTGCGGTTGTTTGGCACATCCTCGGTAGCGGCCACGGCTTTTCCTTGTGGCGTTATAAACTGCACTATGTTTGACCAATTGACGGCGATGGCAATCAGGTTGTCGTTTATCTGAATGATGTCGTTTGGGGTGTCACCGAGTTTGTATCCGTTGATTTCTCGAAACCATTCGTTACTGACAATTTTGCCGTCTTCAAAATAGGTTACCCGGCCATTATCGGCTTGCCATAATCCTTCATTCAAAATTATCAAGCGCTCCTGTGCCGTTGTTTTTTCTCCCGCTATCAAAGCGAGACAAAACATCATCAATAATTGAAATCGTTGTTTCATCTGTTATCTCGTTTTTCCAAGTGTATAGGTCAAAGTAAAGCGAACAGTTCGGCCGGGCATGGGATAGCGGGGGATATGCTCGTATTGAACGTCGAGAAGGTCGTTGATTTCAAGCGATGCGATAAACCAACGCCAACGGCCGGTAAATTTTAAATCTATGTTGTTGTAGGGGGCGAGAATATCGTCAGGGTCGGCATACGACCATATTCGTTTTGATACATGAAGCTCTGAAATTGTCAGAGAATAATTTTTCCAGGAAACGATTCCGGTTATCCCGCATGAGAATTTTGGCGAATAACAAATCGGGAGGTCATAAGTGTCTTCGTCTTCGGGGTCGGTTCGGTTTACGTCATGTTGAAGCGTGACCGAACCCAGTAGCGAGAAAATCCATTTTCCGGGTGTAAATTGTCCCGACAGAGTGGCGTTTAATCCGCGACAAAAAGTTTTGCCATAGTTCATCATCGACCATGTATAAGTGCCACGCAGCGGAAGACATACGATACGGTTATCAATATGGTTTATATAGGCGTCGGCTTGAGCGGCTGCGTGCCATGCCCCGCTTCCGAAGGCATATTCAAGCCCTACGTTCCACTGCCGGGTGTACTCGGGCTTGAGGTTTCGGTTACCAGCCTGGGTGTAATATAAATCATTCAGAGTAGGGACACGAAATATTTTCTTATACCATGCTCTTGCGCTGAAACCTTTCCAAAAGTAGCCCACAGATACTGCCGGAGTGAATCGGCTTATAGGGTCGGCAGCACCGGCCTGAATCTTTGTGTGGTCTTTGTAATGCTGATACAACAGAGATACATCGGCCCGAAGTCCATACCGCTGGAACTGAGCGTCGATTACGGCTTTTTGGTCAAATCGTCTGACGTATGAGAAATTTTTTAAATCGGCAGTCAGCCATGACATTCGAGCATCGTAACTTGTGTTAAGATAAAGCCATTGCAAAGGTGAAAAGCAATAAGACGCCGAAATATAACCATCGTTCTGATAATAATGATTGTCAACGCGCGCGGTGTTTTGGTTTTCGTCAAAATTTGTGTTGTACCTCAAATACTCGTGTGAATATTTGGTGTTAAGTTTTATAAAATGTTTTGAGTTGAAAGAGTGTTGCCACGAAGCTTGTGCAAACATGTCAGTGTCCCATTCGCGCCCTATATTGGTATATTTGTCGGAAAGGCGCCTCACTATACCTCCGGGGCATCCTCTCTTGGAAATATAGCTGTAAACGTGGGCCGCAAACCCTTTCTTGAAGAGCGCTCCTTCAATCCTGTAATATTCAATGTCTGAATTTTTTCTTCGCCCTGCGGTGTCTTCATACTCCGATTTATAACGAAACCGGTAATCTCCTTTGGAATGTAAATATTCTCCATCAATAAAGCCTTGCCATCCGCGGCGGTTAAACTGCAAATTGAGCCGCCCCCTGTAAGAATGAAACGAGCCTGCTCCGGCCAGGACAGAGAGTGAATCGCCAGTTGGTTTTCGGGTTCGCATATACACGGTTGCCCCCGATGCATATTCTGACGCCGATTGCCCTTTTTCAAGTTTGTTGGCGTTAAACAGCGAGACCGATTCAAGTGTGGAAAGTGAATACTTTCCCAAATCAACGGTGCCGTTCTGAGCGTTGGTTATACGTATGCCATCAATGTATACCCCAACGTGCTGCGATCCCAATGACCTGACGTTTATGGTTTTAAGGCCGCCCAGCCCGCCATAATCTTTAATTTGAACTCCGGCAAAATATTTCAGTGCATCGGCAATTGAGGTTGACGATAGTGACTGAAGTTTTACCCCGCTCAACACCTGAACGGTTGCCAGCGGCTTACGTGTTGCCGTGACTTCTACATCATGCAGTGTAACGGTGCTATCCGAAACGAGCTCGGAGTCAACAGTATATGCATTCATATCCGGGACTACTGCGAGCAGAGTCACCGCCACCGTGAAAAATTTTCTACGTTTTACCAAACTGAATACCACGCAATTTAGTTGAACAAAAAAAATCTCTTTGCGATTTCTGCGCAAAGAGACTGTGTTTATGCATCAACCTTATACGGCCATAAAGCTCGGATAACGTATCAGATAATGCCTGCCCATAGTCCCGTAGGCGCAAAAATCTATGTTGATATGGCAGGTCTTCTGACTTATCCCAACCTTTAGCGCCTTCTCAGAGCTGATAGCTCCAATGACGTTTTGCAAAAGGCTAATTTTGCGGGACTTACAGCAGCGGGTACTGTTCCGGATTTGCACCGGATTCCCTTTTAAACCATAGGTCGTTGGGCCTACGGATACCATTTCGATGGCAAAGTTACATAGATTTTTTTGACGTGCAAATTTAGATTGCAAAAAAATGAAGCAGAGGGACCACTAAAAATTCTAATGTCGGTTGCCGCGTTAAATCGTTTGATAATTATTGAAATGTTGAATAAATTTGCTATATTTGCAAAAATTTGGGGCAAATTGGCCCCAAAAGTAATTGAATATTAATTAAATCATTTATAACCTAAATCACATGAAAATCTTATCGGTTATCTTACGAGCAGTGTTGCCGGCGTTATTGGCAATCGTAGTCCCCGTGCAAATGATGGGTGCGGTTGATGACGCGTGGAACACACAGTATCGTCAAATCGAGCAATCGATTCGTGTCCCCCAATTCGGGAAAAAAACCGTGAATGTAACGAAGTATGGCGCAAAACCGACGGCAACAGCCGCCCAAAACCAAAAGGCTATCAACAAAGCGATTGCCGAGGTTTCAAAAAAGGGTGGCGGCCGTGTAATAGTGCCCGCAGGTCACTATATGACCGGTGCTATCACGCTTATGAGTGGCGTTAATCTCGTTGTTGAGAAAGATGCCGTTTTGGAATTTGCATTCGACCCGAGCCTTTATCCTATTGTAAAAACCCGGTGGGAGGGCTTGGATTGCTGGAATCTGCAACCCTGTATTTATGCCTACGAGGCCAAAGACGTGGCTTTGACAGGCGAAGGTGTCATCGATGGTGGCGGAACAAACGAGACATGGTGGAAATGGTGTGGCGCCCCCAAGTATGGCTGGACCGAAGGCACTATCAGCCAGCGCAACGGCTCTCGTGCCCAGCTTTTGAAAATGGCCGAGGATGGCGTCGACATGGATGAACGCCGTTTTGGCCCGGAGGATGGTCTGCGCCCCCAATTGATTAATTTCAACCTCTGTGACGGCATTCTGATAGAGGGTGTTACGCTTCTGCGCTCGCCGTTCTGGGTGATACATCCGCTGTTGTCTAAGAATATCACTGTTCGCCGTGTGAACATCAACAACGATGGCCCGAACGGTGACGGTTGTGACCCTGAGTCGTGCGACGGCGTGCTGATTGAAGACTGCTTCTTCAATACCGGCGACGACTGTATCGCTATCAAGAGCGGCCGCAACAACGATGGCCGTATCTGGGACCGACCCAGCGAGAATATCATCATCCGTAACTGTGAAATGAAAAACGGTCATGGCGGTGTGGTTATCGGTAGCGAGATTTCGGGCGGATGTCGCAATGTCTTTGCCGAAAACAATGTCATGGACAGCCCGAACCTGGACCGCGTAATCCGCATAAAGACAAACACCTGTCGAGGCGGTGTCATTGAGAATATCTATGCCCGTAATATCGAGGTAGGGCAGTGTGGCGAGTCGGTTCTGAAAATCAACCTTGACTATGAGCACAACGAAATATGCTGCCGTGGCTATCTGCCCACCGTTCGCAACGTCAACCTTGACAACGTAAACTGCAACAAGAGCAAATATGGCGTGCAGGTTATCGCTCTCGATACATGTGTAAACGTGTATGACATCAATGTCAACAACTGTCGCTTCAACAATGTTGCGCAAGGGAACTCTATCACAGGTCTTACCCGTAATATCAAGTTTGAGAACACATACGTAAATAGCTCGTTGGTTCTCAACAAGGCTCCCTATAAATGTTATAGCGAGTGGCTGACACGCTCGGAAATGCAACGTGTTCCCGAGAGCTACATGCTTGACTTCTCTACCAAACCCAAGTGGAGCTACGTTATGGGTATCGAGTTGGAATCGATGCTTGACACTTACCTGCGCTATGGCGGCGATGATATATGGAAGTATCTCAAGATGTACACCGACAAGATGATTAGCCCCGAGGGTGAAATCACCGGTTACAAGATTGAGGATTACAACCTTGACCAAATCAGAACCGGTCACTTTGTAGCTCGCATGCAAGAGATTGACCCTGAGAAGAATGTAGAAGTTGCATTGAGAACGCTCATCAAGCAAATGAAACAACAGCCGCGCACTGAAGAGGGTGTGTATTGGCACAAAGCGATTTATGCTTATCAGGTTTGGCTTGACGGTATTTTCATGGGACTGCCTTACTCGGTATTGACCGCTGAAAAATATCTCACACCCGCCGAGGCTGCCAAGGTGTATGACGACGCTATAGACCAAGTTTCAAAGACATACGAGCGCACTCTTGACCCAAAAACCGGACTGAACCGCCACGCGTGGGACGAAACGCGCGAAATGTTCTGGGCCGACAAGGAAACAGGTCTTTCACAGCACTGCTGGGGTCGTGCCCAGGGCTGGTATACAATGGCTCTTATCGAGATTCTTGACCGTCTGCCCGAGAACCATCCCCGTCGCGGCGAGGTTATCGAACTGCTTCGCAAGGACCTTGACGCCGTTATCAAGTGGCAGGACAAGGAAAGCGGCGTGTGGTATCAGGTTATGGACTCGCCCAATCGTGAAGGTAACTACAAGGAGTCAACCGCTTCATCGATGTTTGCATACGCTCTGCTTAAAGCCTATCGCAAAGGCTATCTCGGCAGCAAGTATCGCGACGCCGGTATCAAAGCTTACCGCGGAATTATCAACAACTTCATCCGCGTGAATCCGGATAGCACTATTTCGCTGACCAACTGCTGTGCCGTGGCAGGCCTTGGCCCGGGCTTGAGCGACAAGATTCTCGCTGTTGCGCCTAAAACAAAGGAGAACAAGCGCCGTGACGGCTCATACGAATACTACCTGAGCGAGCAGATTCGCGACAACGATGCAAAGGGCGTCGGTCCGTTTATCTGGGCTTCGCTTGAAATGGAGCAGATGGGTTATGATGTGGAGAATGTTAATAACCCAATCAACCGTCAGGCTGTTGTGTCACGCAACAATCCGGTTGTGACTAAAGTTGATTCATTGGCCTCGTTGACAGTGGGTAACGGCAATTTTGCCGCCACTGTCGATGTAACGGGTCTGCAGAGCTACCCGTCGGTCTACACCAACGGTGTGCCCTTGACAACGATGAGCGACTGGGGCTGGCACTCGTTTGCCAATGTTGACAACCTTGACCATAGCGAAACACTCCGCGAAATGAATCTTGGACACGGCCACAAAGAGGTGTATGCCGTTGAATACAAGCAGGGCGGTCGTCAGCAGCAGGCTACCGATTTTTTTCGCGTTAACCCCCATCGTTTAAATCTCGGTCTCATTGGCCTTGAAATTCGTGATGCCAATGATAAGGTGGTGGGTATAAATGAACTGACCGACATTCACCAGGAACTGTTGCTTTGGGACGGTAAAATTGAAAGCGCTTTCACTGTTGACGGTGACCGCGTTGAGGTTACTACCGCATGTATGCCCAAGAGCGATTGCCTTTTTTCTCGTGTCAAGAGCGATTTTTTTTCAGAGGGTCGCGCTGCCGTAACGTTTAAATTCCCATATCCAACCGGCCGTCACGCCGACGATGCCGCCAATTGGGAGGCCAACGACAAGCACTCGTCGCGCGTCGTTGAGCAGGGCGACCATTATGCTGTTATTGAGCGAAAAATTGACGAGACCCGTTATTATGTTAATGTTCAGTGGGAAGGTAACTGCACTTTGACCGAACGGGGAGCCAACGAGTTTGCCTTGACAACTACCGACGAGGTACTGACATTTGCCGCCGAATATTCAGAAAAGCCATACAAGAAGGTTGGCGATTCTTACGCCTACGACCAGGCTCACAAGGCGCTATTGAAGTACTGGCCATCGTTTTGGAACTCAGGCGCGATAGTGGATTTCGGTGCATGTACCGACCCTCGCGCTGCCGAGCTTGAGCGTCGTGTCGTTCTGTCGCAGTATCTTACCGCACTCAACGCCTCGGGTGCTGTTCCTCCCCAGGAAACCGGTCTGACTTACAATTCATGGTTTGGCCGGCCTCATCTTGAAATGACGTGGTGGCACGCCGTTGACCACTCTCTGTGGGGACATCCCGCCGTTCTTGCGCGTATGCTCGACTGGTATAACGACAAGGCTTATCTCCCCGCCGGCGCCATTGCCGGCCGTCAGGGTTTTCGCGGTGTTCGCTGGATGAAGATGACCGACCCGGATGCAGGCGAAGCTCCATCCAACACCGGCAGCTTCCTTATTTGGCAACAGCCCCATTATATCTACATGGCCGAAGAGGTTTATCGCAGCAACCCGTCGGCCGAAACGCTTGCCAAGTATGGCGACCAGGTAGAGGCTACGGCGCAGTTTATGGCTGATTATGCCAAGGCTTGTGCTCCTAAAAAGGGCGATATAAAGCTCTTTGGTCAAACATCGATGCAGGAGTCGATGTCAAAGGATTTCAGTTACTATCATCCGTTTGAGCAAGCATATTGGAAATATGGTTTGGAAAAGGCACAGGAATGGCGCGAACGCCGCGGGCTGGAGCGCAATGCCGAGTGGGACAACATTATCAAGCGTATTGCTCCCCTTGCCGTGACCGACGGTATCTATGCTTCGGGAATGCCTGTCAAGCCGTTTAACAAAAATGCAAAAGTGGCCGGTTTTGACCCGTATGTATCGACGGCACTGAAAGGCTCGCAAACAATCTCGGCCGAGGATTTTGCGCTTAAATCTCGCAGCGACCATCCGGCCGTTCTCGGCGCCTGTGGTTTGCTCCCCGATATGGGTCTCTACAACGTCGAGACGATGAATAAGACTCTCGATTTTGTGATGGATAACTGGAACTGGGCTACTACTTGGGGTTGGGACTACGGCATGATTGCTCTTGCAGCTGCCCGTCTCGGTCGCCCCGATGTCGCCCTCAAGGCTTTGCTCATTGACAAAGGTAAAAATACTTATCTTGTCAATGGTCACAATTTCCAGGAACCCAAGCGTCTGCGTATCTATCTCCCCGGCAATGGCAGTCTTCTTGACGCCGTTGCAGCGATGTGTGCCGGCTGGGATGGTTGCACTACGGTGCTGAATCCCGGTTTCCCGCAGGATGGTACGTGGAACGTTCGCTGGGAAGGCCTTAACCGCATGCAATAATAGCAAACGATAGATACTAAAGTCTGTTTTGCATTTTTTAAGATGTATAGCGCTATTTCTTAAAAGAGGTTAATTTAATGCGAAAAGATTTGCGTATTTCGTTAAAATGGCCTACTTTTGTATGTGTGTTTTTCATAGTATTAGATTAAGATAAAGGTTTAAAA
>JAFLTJ010000036.1 GCA_022510465.1 Muribaculaceae bacterium | reverse complement strand
GAATCGAACTGCTATCTAAAGTTTAGGAAACTTCTATTCTATCCGTTGAACTACCAGGGCATTTATACGCTACGCGCTTTTATCGCTGCAAAGATAACAATTCCACTCCAATCCTGCAATATCTGTTACCTTTCATTTTTATACCGTTATCCCCTCGACATCAAACTATGTGGTGATTACGCGACGCATCAATACGCAGCAAGATAAACAGCAGGAACGTGAACCCCCATAGCGATGACCCTCCGTAACTGAAAAACGGAAGCGGAATACCGATTACCGGACAAAGGCCTATCACCATCCCTATATTGATAACTAAGTGGAATATCAGATAAGACGCAACACAATAGGCATAAACCCGGCCAAACGCCGACGGTTGACGCTCGGCGATAGTTATCACGCGCAATATCAGCGTCAGAAACAGCAACAACACTGCTGCCGACCCTACAAATCCCTCCTCCTCGCCAATCGTACAGAATATAAAGTCAGTATGTTGCTCCGGAACATACTTTAACTTAGTTTGAGTCCCGTTCAGAAAACCTTTGCCCAAAACACCACCCGAACCTATCGCGATTTTCGACTGATTGACATTGTATCCGGCGCCGCGCAAATCCTCTTTGATTCCTAACGTAACCAAGATTCTTTCCTGCTGGTGGTGTTGAAGTATGTTTTCAAATGTATAGTTTATCGAAAACAGAAACGCAACCGACGCCCACACAGCCACCAGCGTAAGCGTAACCTTGCGGTGATACCAACCGCGCAATGAGAACAGAAGCGTATACACCGTTGCCGATATCAGACACACAAAGAAAAAGATATATCCCGGAATCGTGATACCGCAAAAACTCAGAATCGTGGCTATCAGCCCGGCGCCGGCAAACCCTGCCATTATGTTGCGCCCGGTTTCATATTGCTTGCAGTACACAACCAGCATGCAAACCATTATCATCATTATCATAATGAAAACCGCCGCCTGACCGGCCGGGATTCCGAGTATCATCCCCTCGGTGTACTTTACTGCAACGACAAAAAAGAGAACGGCACACGCCGCCGCCAGCAACACAAGACCGCTCATACCCTCCCGGTAGAGCACAAAAAACAACGACAGATAGGCCAAGGCCGACCCCGTTTCCTTTTGCCCCAATATCAGCAGAATCGGCACGAATATTATCAGTAACGCCTGTATAAAGCTCTGTTTGGGATTTAAAGTCAACGAAAAGTTATGGTCACTGAATATTTTGGCCAGCGCCAGCGCTGTGGCCACTTTGGCAAACTCGGCCGGCTGGAGGCTCATAGGCCCCAAAACAAGCCACGAACGGGAGCCCTTGATGTCGGGCGCTATAAATATGGTCAACAGTAGCAACAGCAGCATCGACAGATATATCGGTCCCGCATAAATCTCATAAAACCGGGAATCTATCAGCAGCAAGAAAAGCCCCACGGCAAAAGCGGCCACAATCCACCTAATCTGTTTTCCCGAATACTCATTGAACGCAAAGATACTGGCGTGGTCATAATCATAGCTGGCCGCATAAATACTTATAGCCCCGGCCGTTACCAAGATTACATACAATATGACCGTAAACCAGTCTATATATCTGAATATTGAATTTGTATTGCGGTACTCCACTTTAACTAAATACGATAAAATTCAAAACAGTTTCTATATTATATGGGTCGCTATCATTCGCTGCTCCACATGCTTCCTACCGGGCGAAATCGACCCGTTGAGATACTTTTCTATGACAAGAGAGCCTATCGGAACACCAAACGCTGCGCCAAATCCGGCATTCTCCACGTAAACCGCAACGGCTATACGAGGATTGTGATAGGGCGCAAAGCCCATAAACGCCGAGTGGTCGCGACCGTGAGGATTCTGTGCCGTACCGGTTTTCCCACACACCTCTATATCAGGCAAATTAGCACCTTTGCACGTTCCTCCCGTAACCGCCATCCTCATACCCTCGGCTATCGACTCATAGTAACGCTGGTCAACCGTAGGGATGCGACGATTGACATACTCCCCGGGGAGAACCGTATCCTGTATCTCCTTGACAACATGCGGCGTGATAAACCACCCGCGATTGGCCACCGTTGCACACAGATTGGCTATCTGCAACGGAGTAGCAAGTATCTCGCCCTGACCTATAGAGACCGAGATTATCGATTTCGCGCTCCAACGACCCTCCCCATAAACCTTGTCATACGTTTTGGAGTTAGGTATAAAACCGCGGCTTTCGCCCGGCAAATCCACGCCCAGCTTGTAGCCATACCCCATCGATACAAGGTGATTCTTCCACGTTTCAAACGCATTGGCCACCGACCCATATTTGCTCTTGCGGTCTATCATCGCCTTGAATCCCCAGCAGAAATATGCGTTACACGACGTTTGAAGTGCCGGTTTCAACGCTATCGGCGACCCGTGACCGTGACATCCAACGCGCAATCCGCCCGATATAAACCCGCGACTGCATGGATACGCCGTTCCAAGTGTCACTATTCCCTCCTGTTGCAGAATCAGGCCCTGCGTAGGCTTAAACGTTGAACCCGGAGGATACGACCCCATCAACGCGCGGTCAAACAGCGGCAGATTCGGGTCTTTTCGCAATTCGTTATAATTCGCGCTTCGCTGGCGGCCCACCAGAAGCGATGGATTATAGGTGGGCGACGTCACCAAACACAGAATCTCGCCCGTCGACGGCTCTATAGCTACAATGGCCCCCCTCTTACCTACCATCAGCGACTCGGCATATTGTTGAAGCTCTATGTTAAGGCTCAACTTGAGATTCTTCCCCGAAACAGCATTCCGGTCAAATGCGCCATCCTCATAGCGGCCCTGAATCTGACCGCGAGCATCACGTATCAGGATTTCAAAACCCTTCTCTCCTCGCAGATACTCCTCATACGACCGCTCTACACCCAAATCACCCGTATAGTCGCCCGACGTATAATAATCATCGCGTTCTATGTCGGCAGGCGACACCTCGCGGATGTTTCCCAACACGTTCGCCGCACACTCATAGTTATACTGCCGCAGGATACGTTTCTGTATATAGAATCCCGGATAGCGGTACAGCTTTTCCGACAATCGCCCATAATCCTCTGCCGAAAGATGTGTCAGCAGAGTCTGGGGAGTATATGATGAATAGCCCGGATTCAGCCGCCGGTCCTTCATATCCGCAAAACGCTTGCGCAGCTGCTCGACGGTTATATTTACCGAGCGACAAAAATCAAGCGTATCAAAATCCTTCACATCCCTGGGTATCATCATCACGTCGTAGGCCGGCTGATTGTAAACCACCAACCGCCCGTCTCTATCATAGATAATACCACGCGACGGATATATCGCCTTTCGCAAAAAAGCGTTCGAGTCGGCATACTCCTTATATTTTGAGTCCAAAGCCTGCAAATTAAAGAGTCTGAACAGGTAGATTAGAACTATTACAACCACAAATCCACCTATGACATATTTGCGCCTCTCTAAATGATAATCTTTACGCATTGATTTCCTTGACTATTTTTACCCTGTTCGGCCAAACTGCTTGCTGATAAGCGCGTCAATACCCATCATTATGCTCCACGACAGCAACGTGCTTGCTACTATCCGCAGCATCAGCTGCACCGGATTGAAAAACGAAAACGCCTCTATAACAAATATCAGGCAGCAGTATAGCAATGTCATTGTCAGCAGATACTTGGCATAAACCTCGGTCCCGAGCGAATGCATCGACGTCTCCTGCTGGCTCGACTCCTCCTCCGGCGCGAGATACAGGCGCAACACATATTGTCGACACTGAGCCAGCACCGTTCCCGCGAGAGCATTCATCCCGTAAGTATCCGAGAACATATCTATAAGCAAGCCCAGCAAAAATCCCGCCGTCAGCACCCAGTTGACATTTAGGCTCATCGGAAGCCTCAGCAATACATAGATAAACACAAACGGCATCGCAACATCAAACAGACACACATGATTGAACACAATCACCTGTGCCAGCACTATGATAATAGTCAATATAATAAACTGTAATGTCGAGCGCGCCATCTCCTTTATCTTCTCCTTGTTTAAATCGTGGATTAATATATATTCGATTCCTCCTCCGGGTCGGTTTCTACAGCCTTCAACTCCGGCCCAAGCGCATCATCTATTATTCTCACCATAGACAACGTTGAAAAATCGGTAAAAAGCTCTATACGCAGCGCAAAAAAATTGGCATCGGCCTCCGTATCGGCCCCTATGACACGCCCAACGGGAACTCCGGCCGGGAACACCGACGAATACCCGCTGGTCACAATCGTGTCTCCCTTTGCAAACGTTGCATGACGCGGCAACTCCTCCAAGCGAGCCGTTCGCGAATCCTTTCCATCCCACACCAGCGACCCTACATGCTCGCTCTTCTGAACCTTGCACGAAAGACGCAGGTTTGGATTTAGCAACGATATAACGCGGCACGTGTGAGGACCAACAACATTAACTATCCCAACTACTCCATTCTGGTCCACAACCCCCATTTCGGGCTTCACGCCATCAAGAGTTCCTTTCATTATGGTAATATAGTTATGCCGACGGTTGATACTGTTGTTTATAACTCGCCCTATGATAAAGCGATAGCGCGACAACACCGTGTCAACCATCATCGTATCGCCCGCAAGCTGCTCGTCGCGACGGGATATCATTTCGCGAAGCGTCAGTATCTGCATTTCAAGCTCGGCATTGCGCCGCTGCAGGTCATCATTTATCTCCCTGAGCGAAAAATACGACGTCACATTATTGGCCACACCATACACCGTTGATGACACACGGCTCGCCGAGGTCAGATAAACATAATGCTGGTAGGGGTTAGTATTGAACAGCATTATGCCACTCAACACAACATACAGTCCAAACAAAAACCATGAACCGTATCGCAAAAGAAAATAGAGCAGATTACGCACCGTTTATTCTTTTTACACCCTATCCCGAGCCGCCATTGCTGGGCATGCCCGGGATGTTTACATCTGTATTTACTGTATCGATTATTTGATTAGGAACGACGTGAACTTCTCTATATTCTTGAGAGCCACACCGGTTCCCATCGCAACGGCAAGAAGCGGATTCTCGGCCGTATGGAATTGGATTCCTATCTTGTCGGTCAATCGTTTGTCAAGTCCGCGCAACAATGCGCCACCGCCCGCCAGATAGATTCCGTTCTTGACAATATCGGCATAAAGTTCGGGAGGAGTATTCTCCAATGCGCTCAGCACTGCCGTCTCTATCTTCTGTATCGACTTCTCGATAGCATGCGAAATCTCTTGATACGACACCGGGACCTCCATCGGCAGCGCAGTCATCTTATTGGGACCGCGAACTATGAAATCGGCCGGCGGATTCTCAAGCTCCGTCAACGCCGAGCCTACGTTTATTTTGATAAGTTCGGCCGTTCGCTCTCCAACCTTGATATTATGTACCCGGCTCATGTGGTCCTGAATATCATCGGTAAGGTCATCGCCGGCAGTCTGAATACTCTTGTTGGAAACTATACCGCCAAGCGATATTACAGCAATCTCGGTCGTTCCGCCGCCTATATCAACTATCATATTGCCCTCAGGCGCCACAACGTCAATACCTATACCCAGCGCAGCCGCCATCGGTTCATATATCATATACACATCGCGGCCGCCGGCATTGGCCGACGAGTCACGAACAGCTCTAATCTCAACCTCGGTCGACCCCGACGGGATACCCACTACCATCTTCATGTGTGGCTGGCTGAACCATTTACTCTTCGCGCTCGCCTTCTTTACAAGACCGCGAATCATCATTTCGGCCGCGTTAAAATCGGCTATGACTCCCTTGCGCAGCGGGCGAATCGTTTCTATTCCGGCATTCTCCTTGCCGCGCATCTTCTGGGCCTCGCGGCCAACGGCTATCTCCTTTCCCGTCTTCGTATCGCGTGCTATTATCGACGGCTCGTCAATGACTATCTTGTCATTGTGAATTATAATCGTGTTAGCAGTGCCAAGGTCTATGGCTATCTCCTTGCTAAGCGAAAAAAGTCCTGAAAAAAATCCCATAACAGTAGTTTTTTAATTGGGGATGATTCGTTTTATTATTGTTTAATTAATGTTTGAAATGTCTTACTCCCGTCGTGACCATCGCCACGCCATTGGCATTGCAGTAATCAATTGTCTCCTGGTCGCGAATCGAACCGCCCGGCTGAATCACTGCCTCTATACCGGCCTGATGCGCTATCTCTACACAATCGGCAAATGGGAAAAACGCATCCGACGCCATTACTGCACCGGCAAGCTCATGCCCAAACGAGCGAGCCTTCTCTATCGCCTGTTTCAGCGCATCCACGCGCGATGTTTGTCCAACGCCGCTCGCAAGCAGCATCCCGTTGCGGGCCAGAACTATCGCATTTGATTTAGAGTTCTTAACTATCTTGTTGGCAAACAATAAATCTGCCACCTGCTCCGGAGTCACGCTCTTGGTCGTCACCGTTTTCAGGTCCGCCGTCGTTTCTATCTTCAAGTCACGCTCCTGAACCAACGCCCCGCCAAGCACCGAGCGATACTGCATCTTCGGCAGCCCAACCGCCATATTGCGTTCCAAGATGATTCTATTCTTCTTCTGTTTTAGAATCTCCATCGCATCCTCGCTGTAAGAGGGCGCTATGATTACCTCAAAAAATATCTTGTTCACCTCCTCGGCCGTAGCGACATCTATCGTCTCATTGGCTATCAGAACCCCGCCGAATGCACTGACAGGGTCACCGGCCAAAGCCGCATCCCACGCCTCCGATATTGTAGCGCGCGTTGCTATTCCACACGCATTGTTATGCTTCAGAACGGCAAACGTAGGCCCTTGACCTGTAAATTCATCTATTAGCGACACCGCTGCATCGATATCCAAAAGATTGTTATACGAAATCTCCTTCCCGTGCAGCTGTGTGAACATCGCGTCAAAATTTCCGTAGTAAACACCCTGCTGATGCGGATTCTCGCCATATCTCAACGACTTAGTCCCGTCAAGAGCTATTCTCAACGCACCCTCAGCCTCGGCATTCTTCTCGGTCGTCTCGTCAAAATAATTAAAAATAGCACTGTCATAACCCGACGAAACCTCAAACGCCGCTCTTGCAAACTCGCGTCGCTGGGCCAACGTCGTCTGCGCCCCGCTCGACGCCAATATATCATGCAGCATTCCATACTGCGCCTTCGACGGAACTATGACAACATCGTTATAATTCTTGGCTGCACCGCGTATAAGCGAAATGCCGCCTATATCTATCTTCTCAATTATATCCGCTTCCTGAGCCCCCGACGCTACCGTCTCGCTAAATGGATACAAGTCCACGATTATCAAGTCAATCGACGGTATTTCATACTCGGCAACCTGAGCCTGGTCTTCACTGTTGTCTCGTCGATTCAGTATACCGCCAAACACCTTGGGGTGGAGTGTCTTCACGCGCCCTCCCAATATGGATGGATACCCGGTCAAATCCTCAACCTTTTCACATTCATATCCCAAAGATGTTATAAATTTATGAGTTCCGCCGGTCGACAGAAACTTTACTCCATTATCATTAAGCAATTTAAGGATAGCATCAAGCCCATCCTTGTGATAAACCGAAATCAGTGCGGTCGTAATTTGTTTAATTTCCGACATATAAAGTTCTTATATTTTGGTTTCAGACTGCAAAATTACAAAAAAAACTGGTGTGTTAATCAAATATTTGAAACAATTGTATTAAAAACATTTAAAACATTTAAACCACCCCTAATCCAGACCTCCAAGCCCGCGCCATCACCGCGCGTCAGCCCGGAAAGCAGGCTTCCAAGCCTGCGACAAGCGCCGCGGAGCGGCAGCCTCTTTGTTAGCTACCTGACAATCATATACTCGCCATTCCCACCCGGACCAACATAATAGCGCGTAAGCCTGTAATCATACTGATGCGCCGGCCCCGATAGCGGTATCCCGTAATTGTCAAAGACATCAAAAGTGCTGCCACACTTATCACATCGCGCCACAAACTTTTCCGCGTCTACCGCCAGTCTGACGTCGCGCCTCATTTCAACCGGACACGCAAGGTCGTATGCTATAAAATTACCATGCATATCTGCCGTCAGCAATACCCCGCCAAAACCGGTCTCGCTCAGAGCCGTATACGGAAAATTAGCCGGTATCTGCCTCTCCTTGACAAATATTTTGTACGTATAAGCCCCGGCTATTCCATGCGTGTTCCAATCCCCCACCGTGTTAAACGGGATGTAAACAGTTGCAGGGGGGATGCGATACTCGTAGTGGCCGCAAGCCACCGACATCACTCCAAGCAACAATATCGCCAACAACCTGCTGCCAACGCGCATCATCTGTTCAACAGCATGGCAATCATATCGGCCATTTTGTCTGCCGCCTCCTGCATTTTGGGGCCGACCATTGGTTTCAGCATCGCCGGAACATCAACATCAAGCTCCGTGATTAGATTCGTACTGTCGACCGACGCCGGCGACAGATTAACCGACGTCTCCATCTTAACCGGAACTCCCGCTGCTGCAAACTTAACGTGAGTAGGTGCCACACGCTCCGTCATCTTCAGCGTAATTTCGCCAACCGCTGCCGCCTTGATTACAATCGAATCCTCCGTAAATCTAACCTCGCCTATTTTTGACAGCTGCTCCTGAGGAAGCTGATTCATAAAATCCTGTAGACGAGCCAGGTTGGAAACATTGTCATACGCCGTTTCTACCGGGAGATTGATTGTATGGGGTGTGCTTTTGTATGTCGCCATGATAACATCCTTTCGTTAAGCTGGCCAGTTGGCCGGGTCATGGCGCCACTCATGCAGCGTCTCCAAATCCTCAGGCTTGATATACCCCGTTTCAAGAGCCGTTTCAAGCATTGCCGTGTAGTTTGAAAGAGTGTACAAGTCCACTCCTGCCTTGCTGAATGCCTCCGTAGCGGTCGGGAAACCGTAGGTGAAGATAGCAACCATCCCAACCACATCACAACCCGCATTGCGGATTGCCTCAACTGCCTTAAGACTGCTATGCCCCGTCGAAATCAAATCCTCAACAACCACAACCTTTTGGCCCGGAGTCAAATCCCCCTCTATCAGATTCTCAAGCCCATGGTCCTTAGGTGTGGAACGAACGTAGGCATACGGCAGCGAAAGCTCATCGGCAACCAGCGCACCCTGCGCTATCGCCCCCGTGGCAACGCCGGCTATCGCGTCGGGATGCGGCAAGTTCTCCATTATCAGGCGTGTAAGCTCTATTTTGATAAGAGTTCGGATATCCGGATACGACAACGTCAGTCGATTGTCGGTGTATATTGGCGAGCGCCAGCCCGAGGCCCAGGTAAACGGTATCTCGGGTTGCAGTTTGATTGCACTAATCTTCAATAATTTCTCGGCAAGAAGTCGGTCAAGTTGTTTCATCTCAATTCAGTCTTTTTAGTTGAATCCATCTCAGAATGTCATCAATTGAGAAGCCGTGTAAAGCAACACCGTCAAGAGCCAATCCACACAACACGCCATCCATAGCAACACCGGCAAGGGCCAAATCCCTCTGCTCGCCATCTTTAGCTGCACCTTCCCAAAAGGCCACTCTTTTCAAGTTGCAAATATACAATATTTTTTCACGCTTGTCAAGTCCCCCGGTTAAAAAATCACAAAAATCATCCAATTTTTGAGCACAAAAAACGCCCATATACCCCGTTAATCCATAAAATTCACCCCGCGAAAGAAAAAATTTAACAGCGAAACAATGATAATCAAAAAAAATAACTAATTTTGTGAAAAATTGAGAATAGTATGGCAATCGACCTCCAAGAGCGTCTTGACAACATCAAAGTCAAATCAGGAATGCTTGTAGAGAGATACAAGCATGAACGGGAACATAGATTGAAGTTGGAAGACACAATTAGAGAAAACATCAGCCTCATAGCCGACCTCAGGCAGCAGATTGCAAGCCTTACGGCACAAAACGAGATGCTGAAACTTAACGGATTGTTGAACCCGACAAGACAAGACGCCCTCCGGAGCAAAGCCATCCTTTCTAAATTGATACGAGACATCGACCGATGTATCGCCGACCTCACCGAGTAACTCGATGGAACAGAAACAAAATATATCAATCAGAATCGCCGGCACGCCGCCTATACCGATGAGAATCAACCGCGACGACGAGGAGGTGATTAGGATTGCCGAGCGGAACGTGAACGACCTTTTCAAAGCTTGGTCGCTCAAATTTCGCGACAAAGGGTCCGAGGAAATCTTAGCTATGGTAGCGTTCCGATTTGCCGAGCTTTATTTCAACCAACAGACCGCTGTATCCGGGATTGACAATATCTTGACCCAAATCGAGAACGAGCTTGACAATCAGCTGCAAAAGCTCGACGACACAACTACTCCGTGACACCATTTCGACGATTCATCCACCCGATTTGCTCGTGCTCCGAAAGCCCGTATCCCGTGCGGTCTTGACGTGCACCGTTTTTATTTGTAATAACCATTAAATCAATTATATAACTAACGATAACTAAATTATGGATATTCTAATTTATATTTGCATCGCCCTTATCGCTCTTGCTATCGGCGTGGGCGCTACAATGGCTGTGCAAAAGAAAATGGCCAAAACTCGTGCCAAAAACATCATCGAAGAAGCCGAGCGCGAAGCTGAAGTCTTGAAAAAGAACAAATTGCTTGAAGCCCGCGAAGAAGGCATTAAAATCAAGTCCGAAGCCGAAAAGCAGGCCAACCACCGCATGTCAAAGATTCAAAGCACCGAGTCAAGACTTAAACAGCGTGAATTGCAGCTCAACCAGCAACAAAGCGAAAACCAGCGCACACACAACGAGCTCGAAGCTACTCGCGCACGCCTTGACAACCGCGAAAACATGCTCGAAGATCGCCACAAAGAGATTGACAACCTGCATCGCCAGATGAGGGAATCCCTTGAACACATTTCCGGCCTCACCGCCGATGAAGCTCGCGAAAAGCTTATCGACTCGCTCAAAGACGAAGCAAAAACCGCTGCCGCAAGCTACATCAACGACATCATGGACGAGGCCAAGATGACGGCAAACAAGGAAGCAAAACGAATCGTCGTAAAAACAATACAACGCGTTGCCACCGAGACCGCTATCGAAAACTCCGTGACCGTGTTCCACATCGACAGCGACGAGATTAAAGGCCGAATCATAGGTCGTGAAGGCCGCAACATCAGGGCCCTCGAAGCTGCCACCGGAATCGAAATCATCGTTGACGACACCCCCGAAGCCATTGTCCTTTCGGGATTTGACCCCGTCAGACGTGAAATTGCACGCCTCGCGCTTCATCAACTCGTTGCCGACGGCCGAATACACCCCGCCCGAATTGAGGAAGTTGTCGCCAAAGTTCGCCGGCAGATTGAAGAAGAAATCATCGAAACCGGAAAACGAACAGCTATTGACCTGGGTATACACGGGCTACACCCCGACCTTATCAGGCTCGTCGGTAAAATGAAATATCGCTCCAGCTATGGGCAGAACCTGCTCCAGCACTCGCGCGAAACAGCCAACCTGTGTGCCATCATGGCCGCCGAGCTCGGTCTCAACCCCAAAAAAGCTCGACGCGCAGGCCTTCTTCACGACATCGGAAAAGTGCCCGATGAAGAGCCCGAATTGCCTCACGCAATGCTCGGCATGAAACTCGCCGAAAAATACAAGGAAAAACCCGATATCTGCAACGCTATCGGGGCACACCACGACGAGATTGAACAAACTACACTCCTCGCTCCAATCGTACAGGTGTGCGACGCCATTTCCGGCGCTCGACCCGGCGCTCGACGCGAAATTGTCGAAGCCTACATCAAGCGCCTCAACGACCTCGAGCAGCTCGCACTATCCTACCCCGGCGTAATAAAGACCTACGCCATCCAGGCAGGGCGAGAACTGAGAGTTATCGTTGGCGCCGATAAAATCGACGACGTTCAAACCGAGCAGCTCTCTACCGAAATTGCAAAACGAATTCAAGACGAAATGACCTATCCGGGGCAGGTCAAAATCACCGTTATCCGCGAAACTCGCTCGGTAAGCTTTGCTAAATAACACCAACGATGGAAGTTAATAACATCAACAACCCCACCGTCGACAAAGACAGCCCCACCGACCGCGATACAGTCAACCAAGACGCAGACACGACCCAAGAGTGCCCCCGCTACTGCCGAAACCGGGAGTACGAGGCACCCCGAGGGAAATTGCACTGCTTCAACTGGCTAAGCGACATCCCCGGCGGACAGGCCGATTGTGACATGGTGGAAGTACAGTTCAAGAACACCCGTAAAGGATTCTATAAAAACTCCACCGGAATACCTCTCGCAATTGGCGACATGGTTGCAGTTGAAGCATCTCCGGGACACGACATCGGGCAGGTTTCACTTATAGGAGCCCTTGTCAGGCTCCAGATGAAAAAAGCCAACATCAAGCCCGACGCCGAGATTCGACGGGTATTCCGTAAAGCCAAGGAGGCCGACATAGAAAAATATCAGGAAGCAAAAGCAAAAGAGAACGACACCATGATTCGCTCTCGAAAGATTGCCGAAAGCCTAAACCTGAACATGAAAATCGGCGACGTTGAATATCAAGGCGATGGCAATAAAGCTATCTTCTATTACATCGCCGACGAGCGCGTCGACTTCCGCCAGCTCATCAAAGTTCTTGCCGAAACTTTCAAGGTCCGAATTGAAATGAAACAGATTGGGGCAAGGCAGGAGGCCGGGAGAATTGGCGGAATTGGCCCCTGCGGCCGACCGTTATGCTGCTCCCGGTGGATGACCAACTTCGTTTCGGTTGGAACTGCGGCTGCCCGATTCCAGGACATATCCCTCAACCCGCAGAAACTCGCCGGCCAGTGTGCAAAACTCAAATGCTGTCTCAACTTCGAGGTCGACACCTACGTTGAAAGCGCTAAAAAACTACCGCCCAAAGACGTACGTCTCGAAACTACCGACGCCACCTGGTTCCATTTCAAGGTCGATATCTTCAAAAAAGAGATTACCTACTCCAGCGATAAAAATGTTGCTGCCAATCTGACTACTATTGACGCCGCCAGGGCCTTTGAAATAATTGCTCTCAACAAGCAAGGCATCAAGCCCGAAAAGCTCAAACGCGACGACGATGAAAAGCAACCTAAAACCGCCGAATTTGGAGATATTGTAGGTCAGGACAGCCTCACTCGTTTCGACAAGGCAAAAAAGAAAAAGCGCAAAAAGAAAGGGCCGCGACCCGACGACCGACAACCGGCGGCCAACGCCGAAAATACCTCCGGCAACAACCGTCAGCGCAAACCTTCTGCATCTAAACAACGACAGGGTGGAAAGCCATCCGATAACCGGTCATAACAAAACTCAAAATGAATCGAATACCCCTGATTCTACTTCTAACTACATTGTGCTTGGGAGCCTGCTATCCCGGGCACAATGATTTTAACAGCTTCGAGAACCTTCCGGCCGACGGGTGGGCTTACGGTGACACAATTTCCTTTGTAACAGATACTTTGGACAGCATTCCGCTGACCGGCACTCTTGAAATTGCTATCCGTCATAACAATCTCTACCCATACCGAAACCTGTGGCTCGAAATTTCATATCCCCTTAATGGTAAAACAAATACCGATACCGTCAACATGGAACTGGCCGACGTATACGGCCGATGGCACGGGAATGGATTTGGAGCCAGTTACCAGTTTGCCACCCCGGTCAAACATAAAGTAATCCTCGGCCCCGGCACTCGCGTCAACGTAACCCACGTTATGAGAGTTGACACCCTGACCGGCGTCGAGCAGCTTGGAATCCGATTCAGGAAAGACCCCCGTTAATCAACGCACGACCTATCCCCTCGATTCATTAAACACATACCTCGAATGAAATTTCTCACTACCCCTTATAACGATTCAATTGTGCTCATCGGCCCGAGCGAACAGGAATTACGCATCGACCGTATCAAGCGCTTAATGGGCGAAAGCAACATCGACGCAATCATAATTACCAATCACGCCAACATTTACTACCTCACCGGGCGCGTCTTCGACGGATACATCTTCATCCCCGTTTCCGGCGAGATTGTTTACTTTGTTCGGCGCCCCGTCAACCTTGAAGGAGGCAAAATCGTAAACATACGGAAACCCGAGGATATAGCCTCCCATATAACCGACATTCCGACCACCCTCGGGCTCGAATATGACCTTATCCCATTCTCCACGGTCATCCGACTGCAAAACCTGTTCCCACAGGCAACGCCGACAAACGCATCCGCGATTATGCGCACGGCACGCTCTATAAAGACCGCCACCGAGATTGAACTGATAAAACGTTCCGGGATAGAGCATGTCAACGTTCATCGACAAATTCCGCAGCTGTACCAACCGGGAATGACCGACATTGACCTGCAAATTGAAATAGAGTACCTTCTGCGCAAGCATGGTTGCCTGGGACAGTTTCGCATCAGCGGCGATTCAATGGAACTTTATATGGGCAATCTGCTGGTGGGCGACAACGCCGACACTCCATCCCCATACGATTTTGCAATGGGCGGCGCCGGCATGACCCCCTCACTACCGGTGGGCGCTGCAGGCACCCCCATTAAACCGGGCAACACAATCATGATTGACATGAACGGCAATTTCACCGGACACATGACCGACATGACCCGCACATACGCCTGCGGGCCCATTGCCGACATCGCCGTTAAAGCCCATAATTGCAGTATCGACATCCACCACGCGCTTGTCAAAGCCGCCGTGCCGGGCGTCAAATGCAGCGACCTCTACAATTTAGCCCTGACTATGGCCGGTGATGCAGGGTTGGCCCAATATTTCATGGGACACCGCCAGCATGCCGGATTCATCGGGCACGGAATCGGAATCGAAGTCAACGAACTGCCGGTAATCGCACCACGCTCCCGCGACGTTATTTCATGCAATATGGTTATCGCCATTGAGCCAAAATTTGTCATACCTGCCGTAGGCGCCGTCGGCATTGAGAACACATATCTTGCCACTCCAACCGGTCTTGTAAACCTTACCGAGCTTGACGAGCAAATAATCCAACTATGAATCAATCATCGATACACAACGCCATCAACACTCCGCTATTCCACCTCATCAGCGATGCCGCCGCGTCAATAAATCAATCGTGTCACATCGTTGGAGGTTACGTGCGCGACCTGTTGCTGTGTCGTGACAGTAAGGATATTGACATAACAACCGTTGGTAGCGGAATCGACCTCGCAACCGCCGTCAGAAAACGGCTGGGGCATGGAGCGTATCTAAACGTATTTCAGGCATTTGGAACCGCTCAGGTAAAACAAGACGATATTGAACTGGAATTTGTTGGTGCCAGGCGGGAATCCTACCGCTCGGGGTCGCGGAAACCGATTGTCGAGAATGCAACTTTTGAGGAAGACATTGCCCGGCGTGATTTTACAATCAACGCGATGGCTATCTCATTGAACCGGCATAATTTCGGCTCCGTCATCGACCTTTTTGGAGGCCTCGAGGACCTTCAAAACAAAATCATACGAACACCTCAGGACCCCGACCGCGCATTCATCGAGGACCCCCTGCGCATGCTGCGTGCCGTCAGATTTGCTTGTCAGCTGGGATTTACCATTCATCCCGATACGCTCAGCTCCATAAAACGCAATCACAACGAGGTGGCTACACTTTCGGGCGAGCGCATCAGCGACGAGCTCAATAAAATCATGAAAACAAAGCAGCCGTCACTCGGCTGGAAACTGATGCTCGACACCGGGTTGCTAAAGGTCATTATGCCCGAACTGCAAAGGCTCCACGGCGTCGAGGTCATGAACGGCCGCGCCCACAAAGAGAACTTTGACCACACAATGCAGGTCCTTGACAAGGTCGCTGCCTACAGCGATAATCTGTGGCTCCGGTGGGCCGCGCTTATGCATGACATTGCCAAGCCCGATACCAAAAAGTGGGATGACAATCACGGATGGACATTCCATAACCACAATTTTATCGGCTCTAAAATGGTGCCGCGCATTTTCCGCAGATTAAAGCTGCCAATGAACGCCGACATGAAATACGTAGCCAAGCTCGTAGAACTTCACATGCGGCCGGTCGCCTTAGTTGAAGAAACCGTAACCGACTCTGCAATACGGCGCTTAGCCACCGACGCCGGCGACGAACAGACGCTCAACGACTTGCTGATTTTATGCGAGGCCGATGTCACATCCAAAAATCCCCGCAAGGTTGAACAGTGCCTGAGCAACCTCAAAATCGTTCGTCAGAAACTCCTGCAACTCAAAGAACGTGACGAGATACGCAACTACCGCCCGCCTGTAAACGGGCTTGTTGTAAAACGAGTTTTCGGCCTTACAGATTCTCCAATCCTTAAGGATGTTATCAACGCCCTCAAAGAGGCCTACCTTGAAGGCATCATAACGACTTCCTATGACGAGAATTTTGACTACATGCTTGAAACAGTGGCGCCTCAACTCGGATTAAAACCTATCGACACCAACCGGCATTGCCCGTCAGATATAAAAACAAAGAAAAAAGCAGATTAATTTCCAATGTATTACGTCAATAAACGACTCGAAATATCAGGCGCCCATAGCCTGTCGCTATCCTATCCAAGCAAGTGCAGCCACATTCACGGCCATAACTGGATAATCACTGTATTCTGTAAATCAGCGTCGCTCAATCAAGACGGAATGGTGGTAGATTTCAGTCATGTTAAACAGCTGATACACAACAAACTCGACCATCGCAATTTGAACGAAATATTTGATTTCAACCCAACGGCCGAAAACATTGCCCGATGGATATGCGACCAGATTGAGACCTGTTATCGCGTTGAAATTCAAGAAAGTGAAGGCAACATTGCCATCTACGACAAAGAGCAATAGCAGTGAATGCATATCAGATAAACGAAATTTTCCACTCCCTGCAAGGGGAAGGCTTCTACACCGGTACTCCTGCTGTTTTTCTGCGGTTTAGCGGATGTAACCTCAATTGTGATTTCTGCGACACCGACCACTCTGCATCGCGGCCAATGAGCGTTGACAGCATTATTGAAGCCATTGAAAATTATCCTACACGCCACATCGTCATCACCGGCGGCGAACCCTCTCTTCAGCTCGACGACACCCTCGTCAACGCTCTTCACCGTGCAGGCTGGTACATACAAGTTGAAACAAACGGCACCAATCAGCTCCCCAAGTCAATCGACTGGGTTACATGCTCTCCCAAAAACGGAACAAATATTCTCCAAAATAGAATCGACGAGCTGAAAATTGTGTACACAGGGCAAGACGTAGAAACCATTGCCGAGGCCCTCCCGGCCACCCACCTGTTTCTACAGCCATGCTCGGGAGCAAATACCGACGCCGTTATCAACTATATCCTCGCCCACCCATGGTGGCGTCTCTCGCTTCAAACCCATCGTATCCTAAACATACCATAAGCCGGGACCAAATGATGAATCAATCGAGTCTGTTCAGAAATCGCCACACGCAGTTAGCGTTTGCCGCCATGATAATTGTGCTCATTATCACTTATATACCATGGCTGGGGCTTACCGATTTCAACACAAAAGGAGAACCTCGGGAGGCAATAGTTGCCCTGTCGATGATTCAAAGCGATAATTACATCCTCCCGGTATCAATGGGGGTCGACATCCCCTATAAACCGCCGTTTCTGGCATGGCTCATCGTTGGAGCAAGCCATCTGACAAATGGTATCAACGAATTTGCTTCACGGCTCCCCAGTGCAATTTCGGCAATCATTCTCTCCATAGGAATTGCCTTGTTTTACACCCGTCGGAAAGGCCTTTTTATCGGAATTGCAACAGCTTTGATTTTTTCGACATCCATCGAAGTTTGGCGCGCCGCCATGGCCTGCCGCGTAGATATGACGCTTACAGCATGCATGGTGGGAGCGTTGCTGCTGTTACAGTTGCGATACACACAAAAAGGGGTCAGCGGAATATCGTGGGGCGCCGTTCTTCTCATGACCGGAGCTATGCTCACCAAAGGCCCCGTAGGCATTATTCTGCCATGCTTGGTCATGATGATATACTATCTTGCCCGGGGTGAACAATTTTTGCAGGCCTTTTTATGGCTGTCACTCACCGCTGTCATGGCGACAATCGTGCCCGCAATATGGTATGCCGCCGCCATCGGTCAAGGTGGCGACACTTTCATAAACCTGGTTATCGAAGAAAACTTTGGCCGTTTCTTGGGAAAAATGTCTTACGACTCCCACGTGAACCCGTGGTGGTACAACTTTGTGACTCTCGCCGCCGGTATGCTCCCCTACACTCTTGTGGCCGTGATAGCCCTTTTCGCCACACGAATAAACTGTCTTGCCAAACCAACCTTGAGCAAATGGCGTCAACGCCTGGCCGGCATGGACAAAACCGAGCTGTTCAACATCACCGTCATTGCAGTAATCTTCATCTTCTACTGCATACCCAAAAGCAAACGCAGTGTCTACCTTCTCCCAATCTATCCATTTGTGGCCTACTATATCTGCCTGCTGCTTAAATGGCTGTACTACAACCACCATCGTCTTTCAAACATATACACAATCCTGATTACAACCGTCTCAATCGCAATATCGGCCGCGACAGTCATTCCCGTCACGGGCCTATTGCCCGACGTGAGCCTGTGGTCAAGATTTATCGCCATATTTCCAGTATCGGCGGCAATCGCCACGCTCTACTTCATAAAAAGACATGATTATAAGGTCGTTATGATGTCGATCATTGTAACAACAGCCTCCATCTTTTGGCTCGTTTCCGGCTCCCTGTTACCGGCAATTCTAAATCAAAAAAGCGACCGACACGTAGCCCTGACCCTTCAACAATTAGTTTCGCCGGGCGAACCAATCTACACGTCAATCGACGACCCCATGCTCAGATATTACACAATAGGCTTTTATACCGGCGACCGCCTGCGGCTTTTTGACAAACCGACAACAGGCGCTTCGGCAACGCTACAAATAAATGCACCAGTTTCGACCGACGGGTGGCTTATCACCGCGCCTCAGAACCTTCCCAAACTCCGGGAGCAACACCCCGGGCTGACGTTCAAAACAGCCGTCAATCCCGGCCACCGCTCGTGCGACACTCGCGACTCAGTTGTCATCGTCAGATTTTATCCTCGTCAACCGGAATCTCAATTCTAAACGTCGTTCCCTTTCCGGGTTCTGAGTCTTTCACGTAAATATGCCCCGAGTGATACTGCTCGATAATACGTTTTGCCAACGTAAGGCCCAAGCCCCATCCTCGTTTTTTTGTCGTATATCCGGGATTGAATATCGTCTTGAAATTCTTGCGCAACAGCCCCTTTCCGGTATCGCTCACCTCAACCCACGCTCCCGCCTTATCCCTGCCGGTTGCAACATTTATGGACCCGTGCCCCTCCATCGCGTCAACAGCATTCTTAATCAGATTTTCCATCACCCATTCAAACAACGGAGCCGATATTTTGACATGCAGCGGCGACAGGCACAAATCGGTGGATAAATGTATCTGCGACGATATACGTGTGCCCATATACGACGCCGAGCGGCCAACAACTTCATTCAGCTCCTCAGGCTCCATGCTGGGCCGCGACCCTATTTTTGAGAATCTTGATGCGATTGTCGACAATCGACGAACATCCTTATCCATCTCGTCAACCGTCTCGCGGTCAACCCCCATATCGCCCAGCAACTCCATCCACGCCATCAGCGACGAAATCGGAGTTCCAAGCTGGTGGGCCGTTTCCTTTGACAATCCAACCCACACCTTGTTTTGCTCAGCCTTCTTGGTCGACGTCACCGCAAAATAGACAACACATATAAACGCCAGCATTACAAGCAACTGAATATATGGATAGTAGCTCAACGAACGCAATAATTTTGAATCCTCATAATACAGGTGCTGAACATTCTCGGGCGTAATCGCAATATGTATCACATTCGGCCCGTGACGTAATTCTTCCAGCTTTTTCGACAGGAACGCCGCGTTTTCTTCACTGATAAACAACGGATTGAGCGAATCAATCGGCTCGGGAAGGTCAAAATTACGGTGCGTAATAATACTCCCCGCGTCATCGGTAAGCAACACAGGTATATTGCGATTCTCCTCGATAATCGACAGCAAGAAATCTATATCGGTGCTCGACGGTTCCATTTCATCATCGGCCGCTCCAAAACTCACTATTTGCTTCGTAGCGTCGGCCCATATCTGCATCCTGGCCCGTTCCTGCTCCGACAGGTCCTCCACCAATCGATTGGAATAATACAGAAAAACCGCAACTACAACAACCGAGATTATCAGAAAACCGACAACGCCATAGCGCCTTATCTCGTAAATATTCATTCTTCAAACAAAATTTCGCTTTATCGCGTAAACATTCATCACTCAAACGTAGTTTCATGACGATACGCAAAGATAAAAAATTTATTACACATTCACACGCTCCCCATCTCCAAAAAACACTCGCCCAACCAAAACAATGACTATCGCTGAAAATACCACAAGTGTAAAAGGGTAAATTGTCGTTATGATTTAAAACTTTGAATCGAAATACTTTGATATAGCGGTATAGGTTCCAAAATTATTTTTAATTTTGCATTGTCTTAGAGGAGACAATGTCTTGAAATAAAGAAAACGTGCCTTGGCTCTTGATAAATCGCCAGTTTAACAAAGAACACATAAGGTACGGAAGTAACTCTATAATTAGGGTTGCTAATCCGTGCGTGTGTTCAGGTGTTTGGCGATACCTTCAAGAGTGCAAGGATGGCAACCCACTTTTTATATATAACTTAAGTTTAAAAATTCTCCGATTGGTTGCCCAAGAGAACTCTTGAAGAATCGCTTTATGAAAAAAGTTTTGTTAATGCTAATGGCTGTATTAGTATGCAGTTATAGCTCATGATGTAAACTGTGGCAAAAACTGCTATCAGAAATTTTTCACTAATTTTTCAACTTGTCTCGTTTTTTGAGACACAACATTATTAGATTTGTGACAAAAACATTAAAATCAATACACAATGAATTACGACAAAATTTATACGTTTGGATTTCCATACCCTCGCAGAGTTTATTTTGATTGGATAGGTGCTGAATTTAGCTATAATTCAAAAGAGCAAAAACTTCTTGATATCGGTTATTTGCTTACAAAAGGTTATGATGTACGTTCCGAAATTCATAACACCTACCGTAACCACTTATCGGTATCGGAAGAGGATGTTAAACATACGCTCAATATTCTTCTTACTGAGCTATGGAAAGGAAGACTTGACACAGTTGAGTCCATGCACAAATATTGGACTACCGACAGGATTATTGACGAATTATTCTCTCACCTCCTTCGTTATTATCATCTACCTAATGATACATCTATACCTCATTATTTAAAAGACCCTCTGGAACAAACAGCTCAAGACCTTAAAGAGACCAACGGATGGGGAAAAGTAGTCGCTGAATTTCACGGTAATGCTGCTCTTTATGATCTGTCAGGGAAAGAATATATTTATCCTGGCGACGAAGATTTTATACACGAGTTCAACGATACCCATAAAGATAATGAACGATTTGTCCTGAACACCGTTCCTTATCCTTGGCTTGGTAATCCACTCAAAGCTAAAGTTATTGTATTAAGCCAAAATCCCGGATGGGTGGAACCG
>JAFLTJ010000035.1 GCA_022510465.1 Muribaculaceae bacterium | reverse complement strand
CTGCGGCTCCGCCGCGCTGGCGCAGGCTTGGAAGCCTGCTTTCCGGGCTGACGCGCGTGGTAGGTGTTATATTATATTGGGATTTGTGGGCGGATAATTGGTCGCGGTGTGTTAAATTTTAGTTAAAAATTTGACGGGGGGGGGGGTATTTTTTATTAGATTTGCAGTCGCATATTTTGTACTTGAGGCAAGTGCAGCTCGCTGCACGTTTTATGTATGAATGGTCACTTTATCTGATTATTAACCAATTAAACCTATAATATGAAAAACCTATTCACACTGTTTTTTGCTCTTGTTATCTGCCCCTTTATCGGTTATGCACAGGTCTATACCATAAAAGGGGCAACGAAATCTTCAATTGAAAAGGATACGACTTTTAGTGCGACAGAAGGTTCTGTTATAATTAAATCAAACTCGGCTGCGAATGCAACAAGCAAAACCATTACCGATGTAAACTTTAGCTTTAGTGATGGAACAAAAGCTACAGACATAGGAACAACGCCAATTGGTTTTCGTATTCTTGATGCTGATAATAAGCCATCAAGCGGTAAAGCGAATGGCGAAGCAAGAGCGGGTGCTACTACTTTTAATGTAACCGTTAGTAAGAAATTAGCGAAGATGTATGTATATTTTACAGGCGCTAATAGCACCAGCGATAGAAAAATTTATCTATATGATATAAACAATGATAGAGAGCTAAACTCGAGTGGTTTTATCGGAGATAAAAGTGACAAAGATGTTGACGGAGCGACAACTGATACTGGAGATAGAGGTTTTGTTGCTTTAGTAGAAGACGTATCAGTCGGTAAATATACCCTGTATTGTGACGGCTTTGGTGGTGGATTTGTTGGTGTCAAATACTCTCTTGCTGTATTTGATGAAGAGACAACCTTGCAACCTATCAGCGAAGCTACGACATGGGATTTCAGCAAAGTTACAGGATTTGTATTTAACGAATCTGAAAAAGGATCGTATGTGCTCAATGATAAATCAAAGTATTATGTTTATTCTGCTTTAAAGAAAGATGGTTTTCTTGACTATGACAAGACAGAGTTCAACGGCTCAGCTCTTGAGTTCTCTGGACTTTACCCCATAAGAGACAACGAATACACTCAGGATGGTTCACTTCGCTTCAAAACTACCGTGCCCGGTGCCGTAAAGGTTGAGTTCAGTGAAACCGGTAATAGTAGTGCGAATCCAACACGCCGATATTTGGTTGTAAATGGAGAGAGAACAAAATATTGGGTGTCCAGAGAATCGACTACAGATAAAAATCACCTGATTCAAATGAACACAAAATCCAATTGGATAACTGTCCCTGCGGGCGATGTCACAATTGGCAGCACAGAGTCAGTTAAAATATCAAAATTGGAATTCATGCCATTCGGGGAAAATGACGGATTTATAGAGGACTCGTTTACCACACGTCTTATTTCCGGCAATGGAACTGTATCGACATGGACTTATGAAGGCTATGACAATGGTGTCCATGGGTTGGTTGGCGGCGTATCTGACAACGAGATATGGCACTATTCAGGCACAGACGGCACAAGCTCAAACACTAACGCTAACGGCAATATAAAATTCTCAATCGATAATGACCCGAGCCACTCATATTCGAACTATCTGACATGTATGGGAGGTAGCAGTATCTATATTCCCGTACCCGAGAATAGTTACGGTTCAATTGAAATGATTGCCACACAAGAAGCAGAAGACCGTACGTTTACACTGTACAGAGGCAACAGCCCCGTTAGAAGAAACGGCTCAGAGGTGACATTACAGATGAAAGAGGATGGTCATTCCATAAACTTCAATTCCGGAGACATTACAACAGAAGACTATCCCAACAACGATGAAAACAACCATATATCGGGTTCTTATCTAAAATTGGTAGATAACGGCACATCTGCTGCGACATTGAAAGTTCTGTCTTTTATTGTCACCATTGACCCGAGCTGTTCGAGTAAATACCAGTATGCCGAATCAGTAGAAGATTCAGACCATCAGATTCTCGGCAAGCATGAACATGCAATTTTTTCTCTGAATGACGGAGTCTTGATGCAACCCGGCAGCAGCGACCACTCCCATTCAACGCTTACCCTTGATACAAATTTCGTTCTCGATGGTCAAGGAAGTCCGAGTGACAAAACAGACCCAATCATGTCGTTCAATGGCGGAGACCTCGTTGTCTATAAAGGCAAATATTATGGAACGTTACAACTTCGCACCGGTCAAAACTTTACATTGACTGCCCCCGACGGCTATTATATAACCACATCGGTAAGAGTCCACGGATATACAAACGATGATACCAGGGGAGCTGAAGAGTTAACAAACAAAAGTGCCGTGACCGATATGTATGGCGGAGAGTTCTCGGATGCATTACTTGATTATTCCCGTGACAACGTTGGAGCAAATACAACAACGCTTGATTTTGAAGTTACCGCAGAGAAAGAAATTTCGTTCCAATTTGGCAATGTGCAATTCTTGGGTGTCATTGATGCTGTTTATGTGAAAGAAGATGCGATTCCATCTGTTGTCACCAGCGAAGACAGTAATTCTTGTTATCTGAAATATGAAAGAGAGAACGATGAACCTGTATATCTTACCGACGGTATGTATGCAATCACCAAAGGCGGTACTCTGACGTTTAACCGGCCCGACAACTCAAAAGAACTGTGGTGGTATTTCCGTAAATCAACGGCCGAAACCGGCAAACGTGGAGCCATGGTTGAAGAGGATGATAATGATTACAAAACATTCTCGGTTAAGAACTATCCGTTTGTCAATGTGGGAGGTCAAATCAGTACCGATGATTTGGATGATAGTTTTTATGTCATGAGTGACTATTACAGAGCCAAATCCAACGTAAAAATGAGAAGCGCCGCGGTGGGCGATGAACTTGTTCTCGATGTTAAAGATGATGGTTATCTCTATTTCTACATTAAAGACAACAACACCGGCTTTAACAGTGTATTGTACTCATCGGGCTTTGGCACGACTACCGGAATCGAGGAGATTGAAATAGACAATGTGGTTGTTGGAGCGGAAGATGACTCCAATGCCCCGGTTTACAATGTCTACGGTCAGCGTGTTAACGAGGCTTATCGCGGTGTGGTGATAAAGAACGGCCGTAAATACGTTCAAAAATAATGTCAGGTTCTGTTTGATTATATTTTTATATTTATAGAGTTTTAGGTGGAGCCATTTGCCCGTGAGGGTAGATGGCTTTTTTTGTTGGGAGTAATGGCGCAGGCTTGGAAGCGACCCCCCGACAACTCGCCTGACGGCTCGAAAGTCGAGGGCTATCGAAGTGGCTGCGGCTCCGCCGCGCAAGCGCAGGCTTGGAAGCCTGCTTTCCGGGCTGGCGCGGCGTGAAAAATCGCAGAGGATGGCGCAGGCTTGGAAGCCTGCTTTCCGGGCTGGCGCGGTGTGAAAAATCGCAGAGATGGGCGCAGGCTTGGAAGCCTGCTTTCCGGGCTGGCGCGGCGTGATGGGTGGCCAGAAAGTAAATTTATGGGGTGGTTTTTTGGAGAAAAATGTATATTTTTGCGGAACGGTTGCTGAAATAACTAAATATACAAAATAGAAGATACCATGAAGAAGAGATTTATTACATCGCTGCTGCCGGCACTGACGGCGATTGTGGCAATGGCTCAAATGGATGGGTCACTGGACCCGCCGTCGGTTGTCGAGGCGTGGAGTACAGATGTCACGGCTGCGAAAATTATCGATGTTAATTTTAATGATACGTTCTGGCCAGATACGTGGGGTGACTCGGGTACGGGTATTCAGTGCCCGGAATACAGCACGGGGCGTTATGTGAATGCGATAATCAATGTGCCAACGGGAACGGCTGATGTTGCGTATCCGATAATGTTCCACAATTGTATTTTTGCGAATCGCAATTCAAACGGCGGTACGGCCGGGGCTACGGCGGCGTTTTCGCGCCAATATTATGAGAGCCAGAAGGCTACGAATTATAATGACTGGCAATCGCCGGGTCACACGACTTACCTTGAGGAGAATATCGAGTATAACGCTAAGGGTGTTCCTGTTCACGGGGAGGCCGGTTTCGTTCAGATGTGTCGCAACGCGGCAGATGGGGGCGAGTCGCTGCACGGATGGATGGAGATAGACCATATTCCTTACGTTGAGCGTATTCAGTGGTCGTGGTCGTCGACGTCGTGGGGCCGCGGAATCAAGCTTGATATCAAGATAGGCGACGGGGAGTGGAAACCGTTGGTGTGGATGGGCTCGGAAAAGCAAAAGCAGGGCTGGACTCTGTTTAGCGACCAGGGCTATTTCATGGAGAATGTTATTGACGCGAAGGATGTGTCGCTGCGGTGGCGCGTGTGGGACGGCGACGGGGCAATGGATTCGCCCGAGCAGGTACAGACGGCTCCGTTTGACTGGCAGGCAATCGACCCGCTGGCTCAGCGTCAGGCTCCGCGTGTTCACAAGCTGAAAATCTATGGAGACCCAGTTACGGCCGAGCAGGCGCAGTATGCGATAGACAATCCGGTTGGGAATCCGGGTGAGCTGTCGGATTTGAGCCAGTTTGGCAGCGGCGGCAGTGATGAGCCGGCTCCCGATGATGATGCGGATGTTACGATTTACTATGTTGACCCGGCCGGAGGTGGCGATTACACGACAATCCAGGAGGCAATAGATGCAGTTCCCGACGGAAACCGCGGTATTATCTTTATCGCTCCGGGAGTGTATGACGAGAATCTGTATGCCGGCACGCGGGATAAGCATGATAAATTTATCTCGCTTATAGGAGCGGATGCGTCGACTACAATCCTGACGTCGTCGGTTAACCGCGGCGGGGAATCGACTACCAATACTTACCTTGACTGCGCTGCGCTTAATGTGTTTACCCAGCGTTTCTATGCGGAGAATCTGACTATCCGCAATACGTCGGGTAACGTCGGTCAGGCCGAGGCTCTTTATACGGCCGCAGACGCTCACTTGTTCCGCGACTGTGTTATCGAGGGATTCCAGGATACGTATAAGGCCAACAGCGGTGCCCGCGGCTATTTCACGGGCTGTACTATCAGCGGCGCCACGGATTTTATCTATGACGGCGGATTGGAATGGTTTGAAAATTGTGACATAATCTGTCTGGCCGGCGGTCACTATATCACGGCTCCGGCAGAGAGCTCGATGCCGATGAACAAGGTGCTTTATCCGGTGCTTTCGGAGGATAAATTCTATCCCGGACTGTTCTTCAACAAATGTAGAGTAAAGGCCGGCGAGGGAGTAAAGGCCGGCGACTATTACCTTGGTCGACCGTGGAAGGAGACCGGCGGCGCGATGTTCCTGAACAGTACGCTCGGCAGCCATATTAATGCTGCCGGCTGGGCCGCATGGAACGGTAACGAGTCGACGGCGTCGTTCTATGAATATCGCAATATAGACGAGACGGGCGCGGCAGTTGTGACGACTTCGCGTGCAGCGTTCTCACACCAGGCGACCGAGGCCGAGGTAGAGGCATATATGAATGCGGAGTTCCTGTTTGGCAAGTTCTCAAAGGTGCCTTTTGATTATGAAACGATATTGAAGGGGGTTGACGCTCCAAATAATTTTACGCTTATCGCCGATGGTTTTGCATGGGATAACAATCCGCAAGCAGTTGGTTATGCGATATATCGCGACGGCGAGTTTGAGGCTATCGTAACGGAATCGGTTTATCAACCGGCCGACTATGACGCAAGCGCAACGTATACGGTTAAGGCGATATCTCGTCACGGCGTAACGACGGCGGCTGTTCGCGTGGCCGATGCAGAGCAAACGCCGGCATTCCCGACGGCTCAGGGCTTTGGGCGATATGCTACCGGCGGCCGTGGCGGCAAGGTTGTGAAGGTGACCTCATTGGCCGATGACGGCAGCGCGGGTACGCTCCGCTGGGCGTTTGAGCAATACAAGGGGGAGCCAATCACGATATTATTTGATGTTACGGGCGATATAGCATTGTCGTCGGAACTGCGAGTAAATCGCTCGGATTGGACACTGGCCGGCCAGTCGGCTCCCGGCGAGGGTATCGTAATAACCCGAAACAAGGTGAATTTTGGCGGCAGTCAGAATTTTATCGTGCGTAACGTTCGTTTCCGCTCAGGGCAACGCGATGCAGCGGGTAATGTGTTGACCGACAATGCCTGTGGGGCAGAAAACTGCTCGAACTACATCTTTGACCACTGCTCGTTCGGGTGGTCGGTAGAGGAGAATATGAATACAGCCGATTCTCACTTCCTGACGGTTCAGAACTCGATAGTGCATGAGGGTCTTTATCGTGCCGGCCATTCAAAGGGTGACCGCGGATATGGATGCCAGTGGGGCGGCTCTCCGGCGACATACCATCACAATCTGTTGGCTCACAACAATTCGCGTTCATGCCGTTTCAACGGTGCGCGCGGCGAGGATTATGTTGTGTTCATAGAGTATGCCAACAATGTTAATTACAACTATGGCAAAAATAACTGCTATGGAGGTGAAAATACGGCAGATGTCAATGAATATAACGGCCTTAACTCGGCCCACGAGTGTAACTTTATGGGCAATTACTACAAGCCGGGTCCAATTTCGTCGAAGACTGATTTGAAATTTGTGACATCAAGCTATGCCCGCGAGGGAGCCAAATCATGGGGTCCGGCCAAGTGGTTTGTCAACGGTAATATAGCCGACGGTTTCCCCGAAATAACGGCGGACAACTGGAAAGGTATGAGTGCCGAAACATACAAACTCGATGATATCAGGGTTAATGAGCGAATAACGCCGGCGTTGGCTTACTATAAGTATACGGCTACCGGAACGATAGGGAACTATGTTCCTGCACGATATATGCTCGAGGATATGGAAACGGCCGAGGATGCGTATAAAACAGTGCTTGCAACGGTTGGAACCGTAAACCGTGACAAGGTGGAGAAGCGAATAGTTGAGGATGTTACTTCGGGCAAGGCTACATACGGCGGCGCTGCCTTAGGAAACGGTATCATCGATACGGAAAAGGATGCAGAGGGCTTCTTTGACTATGCCGCAGCGACGGCCGCGGTTGATACCGACGGCGACGGAATGCCTGACGAATGGGAGAAAGCTAACGGGCTTAACCCGACAGTTGCCGACAATAATCTGGTGAACTCGGAGGGGTATACGGCTCTTGAGGTTTATCTGAACTCGATTATGGGTGAACTTTGTGCGACTGACTTTGGCAGTGGTGTTCAGGCTGTTCTGACGTCGGCCAATGCGGCCTATGACCCGATGGCGAGGGTTATCAGGGTGTCGGAGGAATCGATAGGCGGCATTGTGGAATTTTACACGACAGATGGTCGCCTCGTGAGGGCCGGCCGCATAGATTCAACTATGATTGGTGTGGATGGCCTTGCAGGCGGTACAATCTTGGTTAGGATAAGTTCAAAGATGACAAGACCGGCGGTGCTTAAGATAGTGCTTTGACGGTAGAATGATAATGGGACCGGGGGCAGCTCGATAATGGGTTGCCCCCGGGTTTTTATTGGCGCGGAGCCGTGCGCTGGCGCAGGCTTGGAAGCCTGCTTTCCGGGCTGGCGCGGCGTGAAAAATCGCAGAGGATGGCGCAGGCTTATATAAGTTATAGAAATTATATAAGGGCGGGGGAGAGAGTTAGTAGTGGAATGAGCTGCCGCCGAGGAATTCTCGGAGGAGGCTTGTGGAGGGGGTTATCTGCCGGTCGATGGGGTTGAAGTAGCTGAGGAATCGCCGGAGGCGATTGGCTTCGGCGTATTCGGGGATGTCGTGTGGAACGGTTCGCAGAACGTTTTCGGCGAAATCGCGCATGACGCTGAGCTCGAAAATGAGGGATGAGTTGAAGGTGGCATCGGCGTTTTCCTGGAACGGGAAAATCCAACGCTCTTCGCCTCGCCGCACGTTGGGCCACATCCGGAGGGTCTTTGCGGCGTCGGCTCCTCGATAACGGAAGTCGCGAATGACCCGTCGCAGGAGTCGATTGTCGGTTGTAGGTACCCAATTGTGGTTGTCGATGGAAAGTGTAGTCAGCGCGGAGACGTAAACGCGGTATTTCATCTGCTCGTCGACGAGAGCTGTCAACTCGGGGTTGAGCCCGTGGATTCCCTCGATGAGAAGGATAGAGCGGGGGTCTAACTTGAGGAAGTTTCCGCGAAATTCGCGGCGCCCTGTTTCAAAGTTATAGTATGGAATCTCAACGGTGCGGCCGTCGATTAGAAGGTTGAGGTCGCGGTTGAATAATTCTAAATCAAGGGAATAAAGTGACTCGAAGTCGTACTCGCCGTTTTGGTCGCGCGGGGTGTCTTCACGATTGACGAAATAATCGTCGAGAGAAATCATCTGCGGCTTAAGGAGGTTGGTCAGCAGGTGAATGGAGAGGCGCTTGGTGAATGTTGTTTTGCCTGAAGATGATGGCCCGGCGATTAGGACAACGCGGGCTCCACCGTGGTGGAACCGTTGGGCAATATCGGCGGCAATGGCGCTGATGTTGCGCTCGTGAAGGGCTTCGGCAACATTAACAATCATGGCAGAATGGCCTGCGGCGATTGTTTCGTTTAGCTCGCCGACGGTTCGCACGCCGATAATCTGATTGAACTCAAGATGGTCGGTGAAGGCCTGGAACATTTTTTCCTGTACGACGGCGACTGCCGGGACCGAGGGGTTGTCTAAATCGAACGGCAAGAGCAAAAAACCGTTCATGTAGGGGACAAGGTTGAAGGTGTCGATGTAGCCGGTGGATGGCGCGAGGCAGCCGTAGTAGCTGTCGATGGTGTCGTCGAGCCGGTAGTATGTTGTGTATAAATCGTTGATTGTTGAGAGGAGCTGAACTTTGTCGGCGAGGCCTTGCTGAACGAATTTGTCGATAACCTCGGATGTCAGTTGCTCGTGTCGCGAAAATGGGATGTCGTCGTCGGCAATCTGTTTCATCCGGTCGAGGAGTGAGCTGACAATGGCTGGAGTGACGGGAATATGCGCGTCGTTCCTGGAGAGGCGGCAGTAAAATCCGCGGGAAACGGAGTGCTCGATTACAAGGGTTGTTCCGGGCATGGTGTCGCGCACGGCTTTATAGAGCATCATGCACAGGGAGCGGATATAAACGCGCCTGCCTGAGCTACTTGTGCGGTCAAGAAATTCGACCTGCTTGGGGGTGTAGACCGGAAAATCAAGGCCTTCGTTTTTGTTGTTAACATGGGCACAGATGGGCCTTTGGGTCATGTCGGGGATGTCAATCCGCCCGAAAATTTCGAGAAGGGTTTCCCCTCCTTTTACGTCGATGTAACTGCGGGTGTTTTTGCAGTATATTTGAAGATTGTCGGCCATATTATTTGAATAGAATCTGTTTGAAACGGTGTCGGATAGATTTGCCTCGCTCAAAGTCGTTGAGGCGGTTGATGACGTCGTTGATGAGGCGGTTGACGTCGAGCCCGGCGTTGACGGCATATCGTTCGGTGATTAGCTGCAGGAGCTCGCGGCGATGGGTGACTCGCGACAGGTTTGTGGCAATCCTGGAATAGGAAAAGCGGCTGTCGGTGAATACTGACCTGTTTATGTCGATACACTCAAAGAGTCGATTCCCGTGCTCGTCGGGGTTGCCGGAGAGGATGTTTCTCAGGTTGGAGTCTTTGTTGATGATGCCGCATTGGTGCATGCGGAAAATAAAATCGGCCACGTTGATGGCTAACTGCGGGTCGTAGTTGCGGGCCATGACGAGCTCGGGGAATAGTTCGTGCCCGGCGCTTAGGATTGTGATGAGGTAGGTGTCGGAAAGGATTCCGCGGCGGTATATCTCGATGGCTGCGATTCCCTCGGGGGATGGAATGCCGCGGCGGATGTATTCGAGGGAGTAGACAAGGCCGCGAATGGCTTTTGTTGGGCGCATGTGTGTGTAGACAAAGCGTCGGACCCACGAAAGTTTTTGGTATCGTTTTACGGCTATGTTGAGGTTGTGGAACCGAAATGTCTTGACGGTGTTGCGCCCCCGGTAGATGGTGTTGGCGTCGCCGGTATCCCAACGCTCGGGAATGGAGATGATGTCGTCGAGCATGAAGAGATAAACCGGATTGAAGTACAATCGGAGTGTCGAGGTGCCGTTTTTGACAGAGCGGAATGAGATGTCGTGTGGCGGGAGCTTCATTTATGACCGGGGGTGGTTTTGTGTGGTTTTGATTCGTCGCGCGATTTGATAGGCTAAGAGTGTAGACCGATAGCTTTCGAGGGCGATTGCGCGGCCCTCGGCACCGTCGAGAATTGCGTTTTGCCCGAAGTAAGTGTTCAGGAATGCTTTAACGGCGGCAATGTAGGGGGTGAGGGGGGAGATTGAATGGAGCGCGTTGGCAATCTCGCGCCCTCGCAGTGTTGCATGTCGCCGCTCGGTGGAGGAGTATTCGTCGAGGGTGTCGCAACGATAGTGCAACAGGTCGCCGTCGAGCTGTACCGGCCTGACTTGGTCGCGAAAGATTACTTTCTCGGCGACGTCGTGCAGATTCCAATTGGCAAATCGCTTGTCGAAGAGCCGAACTTGAATGTCGGGGTACCAGCCGGAATGTCGCACAGGCTCGCCGCAGAAGAAGTTTAGGCGTGGAAAGCAGTATCCGCGATGTTCAAACCCTTTTTCTTTGAGCTTTAGGATGGAAGCTCGCAGGGCGGGGGAGAGTTGCTCGTCGGCGTCAATGGCTAAGACGTAGGGGTGGGTTGTCAGAGATGTTGCATATTGTCTCTGGGCGCCATATCCGGCCATTGGCCTGGAGACGACGCGACACTCGTGGCGGTTGCATATCGCGATGGTGCTGTCGGTGGAACCGGAGTCGACAACGATAATCTCGTCGGCGACGTCGCGCAGGGATTCGAGGCAAGCTTCAATTCGTTTCTCTTCGTTGAAGGTGATGATTGTGGCGGAGATTCGGTTCATTTTGCAAGTCGAAATTTGTCTGATTCGCAAATATACAACTTTATTTGCTATACATCCTAATTGCTTCTTTTAGTTAGGAAATTTTTGTAATTTTGCGCCATGAAAAAGAGGTGTGTGACAGTCTATGGCGCGTCGTCGGCCGAGGTGGAAGCTGTTTTCAAGCAGGAAGCGGAGACGGTTGGTCAACAGTTGGCCTTACGCGGGGCAACGCTGGTTTGCGGGGCCGGTCGCACCGGGCTGATGGCGTCGTCGATTGACGGCGCAATAGCCAAAGGCGGGGAGGCCGTTGGTGTAATACCCCGGTTTATGGTTGAAAACGGGTGGCACCACAAGGGGCTGAGCAAGATGATAGTGACAGAGGATATGCATCAACGCAAGGCTCAAATGCTGACGATGGCCGACGGTGTTATAGCTCTCCCGGGCGGCGTTGGAACGCTGGAGGAGCTGCTTGAGGCGATAACATGGCGTCAGCTTGGACTGTACCACGGAAATATCGTGATACTCAATACGGAGGGGTATTATGAGCCGCTGCAGGCGATGTTGAGGCAAACGATTGAGTGTCGCTTTATGCGTCGAGACCATCGGCATTTGTGGCAGGTTGCGACGACGGCTGCCGAGGCGGTGGAAATGGCGCTTGCCACTGACGCCCGCAGCGGGCTGTTCTCGCAGAAGATTGATATAACAGGGAAGAAAGGGGAGCAGGGTGCCGACAAATGATAGCATATTGACGGTTGTAGATTCGACGATGGTTGACGCGGTTGCGGCGGAGGTGTTGAATCCGTGGGAGGCGGTTGTTTCGCGACAAACGGATGCGCCGACGGCCCAGGGAGCGGAGGTGTCGACGTCGCGTGGCGTTGCGCCGTATATGCATGGACTGGTGCCGGAGCCTCGGGCGGTTTTGCCGGGATATGATTCGAATGTGATGACGTTGCTGCTGGCTGTTTTTCTGTTTATGTCGGTCAATTTTCGCAGTTTCGGGACTTATCTGAAAACGTATACGCCGGATTTGTTCAAGGAGCGTCGCCGCGATAGTTTTTATGATAATCATACGCTGTCGGAAACACGAGTTTTGCTGTCGCTGTTGCTGCTGGCGATGGTGTCGGAGGGAATATTGGTGTTTTCGATGATGAGTTACAAGGGGCTGGTTGCGGCAGGCGAGCTTTTCTCGACGCTGCTGGTCGCGATAGGCTGTGCAATGGCTTATTATGTGGCTCAGTTGCTGGCTTATAACTATGTTGGCTTTGTGTTTGCCGACCCCGACCGAACGCGGCAGTGGGTAAGAGTTTTTAACGGGACTCAGTCGCTGCTTGGAATAGGACTGGTAGTGCCGGCGCTGGTTGTTCTGTTTAATCCGGGCGTTTCAGCAGAGCTGTTTGCGGTTGGCGTGGCGATATATCTGGTGGCCCGAATAATTTTTATCTGCAAAGGATTTAGACTTTTTTATGATAAAATGGGGTCGTTGCTTTATTTTATTTTGTATCTTTGCGCCTTGGAATTTATCCCCTTGTATTTAGTATTTAGAATGATTGTTGACAAGGGGTAATTAAAAGGATATATATAGCTGATATTGTGAAAGTTAAGAAAATATTGGTTTCTCAACCGCGCCCAACCGGCGACAAGTCGCCCTATTTTGATATAGCGCGCAAATATGGAGTTGAGATAGATTTTCGACCGTTTATCAAGGTAGAGGGATTGACGGCGAAAGAGTTTCGTCAGTCGAAAGTAAACATACTTGATTATAGCGCGGTTATATTCACGGCGCGCGGTGCGGTTGATCATTTCTTTCGTCTGAGTGAGGAAATGCGGGTCAATATCCCCGATACGATGAAGTATTTTTGTACGACGGAGGCGATAGCGCTCTATCTGCAAAAGTATATAGTGTATCGCAAGCGGAAAATATTCTTTGGCCCGAACGGAACGCTGCCGGGGTTGATGCCTCAGCTGGCCCGTCACAATAAGGAGAAATATCTGTATGTTGTGTCAGACGTTCATAAGGATGATGCAGAGGAACTTGACCGCAATAATATCAAGTACACGAAGTCGGTGATGTATAGAACGGTGCCAAACTTCTTTGGGGAGGATGAGGCGTTTGATTATGATTTGCTGCTGTTTTTCAGCCCGGCCGGAATAGATTCTCTAAAGAAGAATTTCCCTGAATTTGAGCAAGGGGATATATGCATCGGAACATTTGGCAAAAATACGGCGCAGGCTGTTAAAGACGCAGGTTTGAGGCTTGATATAGAGGCTCCGTCGCCGTCGGCTCCGTCGATGACAGCGGCGCTGGAACTGTTTTTGCGTGAGAATCACGGGGCGTGAAAAAACGGCTCCGGGGAAGATTATCAGATTCCAGCCATGAAAGGGAACAGGCTCTATAAGGCTGAAAAGTTGCGTAGCAAGACGGTGATAGAGCGTCTTTTTATGGGCGGCGAAGATGAGTCGCAGAGGGCTATTTCGTTTCCGTTGAGGGCTGTGTGGGTTAGGTCGGAGTCGCGCCCTGATGGCGTCACGTTGCCTCGATTTCTGATAATGATACCGAAGAAGCGGTTGCGCCATGCTGTTGACCGAGTGAAGATGCGCCGCCGTGTTCGCGAGGCTTACAGGTTGAATAAGAGCTTGTTGCCGACGGATGGATCGGTTGAGATAGCGTTTGTGTACGTGGATAACTGCTTGCGCAAGTATTCGGATGTGGAGAGCTCGATGATAAAGTTGCTCAACAAAATAAACAAGAGTCTATGTTGCAGTTGTTGAGGCGATTGTATTTGCTCCCGGTGTATTTCTATCGCAGTTGTATATCGCCGATGCTTCCACCGTCGTGCCGCTACACGCCTACATGTAGCCAATATGCCGTTGAGGCTGTGATGCGTCATGGAATCTTGAAGGGAACGTGGCTGACGATACGTAGAATTTTGCGCTGCCATCCGTGGGGAGGCAGTGGATATGACCCTGTTCCATGACAACGCAGCTGCCGCCGACGATAACGGATGTGCATACCCACCGGAAGGATGCCGGCAGGGATGCGATAGTGAATCTGTCTTTGGATGAGGAGCCGGTGGCGGGTAGATATTATAGTGTTGGAATTCATCCGTGGGATGCGGCCGGAGTGACCGCGGAGCAAAAGGACCGCATTGCGCTATTGGCGGAAAATCAGGCGGTTATAGCGATAGGCGAGGCGGGAATAGATTTGGTGCATGAGCCAGTTGCTCCGATAGAGGAACAGTTGGCGTTGCTCAGATGGCATATTGAGCTTTCAGAGCGGTTGAGAAAGCCGCTGATATTGCATGTTGTAAAGGGATTGGAATATGTCGTTGGATTGCGTCGAACTATGCGGCCTGTTCAAATGTGGATATGGCATGGATTTAGGGGTAAACAGGCTATGGCAGAGCAACTTATAGCGCACGGTATTCATATCTCAATCAATCCGGCGCGTCGGCCGGTGGTTCCGGTTGAAATTCCGGCGGAGTATCTCCATTATGAAACGGACTGATAAAATTGAACCGGAGAATGGATTTATATGGAATAATGTTGTAAATTTGCGTATTGTAATAAGATTGTCAGGATGTATCCATGAAAATAACAAGACGTAAATTTAATAAGATTGTTCAAATAATAAAGGGCTCAAGACTGAACGGTGATTTGGTCAAGTTTTGTCTAAATCTGGCCAAGCGTGTGTTTGTTCCGATGAAGGCAGAAAAGGATATACCGTATCCAACGACAATTATGTTGGAATTGACGAATAGGTGCAATCTAAGGTGTACAATGTGTCCGCGTGTTCATGATTATGGTCGTGACATGGAATTAGGCGATATGGATATAGAATTAGCAAAGCAGATAATAGATGAATGTTATCCATACTTGCAGTCGATAGGTCTTACCGGAATGGGGGAAACGTTGTTTGCTCGCAATCTTTTGGAAGTAGCAAAATACGTAAAATCAAAAAAATCAACAATAGTAACTTCCCTATCTACAAATGCTAATATTCCCGATTTCATAGAAAAAATATCGGCGGTGTTGCCATACGTAGATACAGTGCAGGTTTCGATAGATGGCGTTGGCGCTGTCTATGACTCAATCAGAGTTGGCGGAACGTTTGAACCGTTTGATGCAAATGTGCGCAAACTGGCGGACTTGGCTTCGAAGAACAATGTTGATATAATGTTTAATATGGTTGTATCGAAAGAAAACTATACTTCGATGCCGGATGTTATAGAGTATGCCTCAAAAGTTGGAGTTAAATATGTTAATTTCAATTATATTAATCTTGCATGTATAACAAACAAGCCTGTTGAATATTACGATGTATTTAGAACAAACGAATATATGGAAATACTCAAAAAGGCACGCGATAAAGCAGCAGAAAATAGAGATATAGAGGTTACCGGATTAGCGGATTTTGATAGTAATTGGGTTGGCAAGTGCAAGTTGCTGTATAATCATTTTCAAATTAACTATGATGGAAATGTGCCTCCATGCTGTGCAAAGCCATTTTCTAAAGAGTATAACTTTGGAAATGTAAAAGGTAATTCGGTGATGGCGGTTTTAAACAGTGATAAGGCGAAGGCTTTTAGAAGTCAATGGTCGAGAGTGAAGTGTCACAAATTCTGTAATAAGTGTCATTTGTCATCTTCGGCAAAATCACAAAATAGGGAACACGATAGGACCGTATAGCGGAGCAGATTCGGTCAAGTTCAAATAATTGACCGATATTTTATTGCTTGTAATAAGTACAGTTAAATTAGGGATAGTGCGCGAAGCTGTTCCAAGACTTCAGTGCGTGACATTGAACGTGATTGTTTCAGTTGCTGTGCCATGCTATGGGCAATGTCTTGTACGGCATGATGATTGAACACGTGAAACAGATAGTTGTAGTTTTTATCAAACAACCGTTCCAGCTCGTCTTTTTCAAGAGAACATGTTTCAAAGGCTTCGGCTGCAATTATATCATGGAGTTGCTGCTTAATTTCGTATCTGACAGGCATTTTTTCATGCACAATGGTACGGCATAGCGCGTTTGATATAACCATCGCTGTCATTAGGTTGAAATTGTTGAGCATCCGAGTCCAGACGGCTTTTGCCGAGAAGGAGGGGCTACCGGCAAAATAAAAGCTGCTTGACAATGAAACTAATTCGTCAGTTTCGGCATCAATATTTACGCTATCCAGGTATTCTTCGCCATCGAAGATGACCATCCCTATGGCCATGCCGACGGCTCCATAGCAACGGTCATCTTCGTGATTATAGCTAAGCGATTTCATATCCTAAGATGGATTTCAGGAGTATTAATTGACAACGAGAATCTTCGTTACAGCTCCGCGCGACTCTTGTCCGCCAGAGGATGCAAACACGTAGTAAACGCCGGTTTTTACGCGAGAGCCGTTGTTTGCGCAGCCGTCCCACGTTGCCATGCCTCCTTCTGAAGTCGTTTCGTATATTACATTTCCTTGACTGTCGGCTATCTTGACGAGAGAGTTCTCCATAAGATTGGTAATGGTAATCCACCCGGTATATTCGGGTCGAACAGGATTGGGATAGGCGTATACATTATCAAAATTGTCGGCAATCGGGGATGAATCGGATTCATAGCTTAGCAATCCGTTGATTGTTCCGACGTATACCTTATTGCTCATCTTATCGGCTAGCACAGCAGCAATCTGGTTGGTTGGGAGTGGGGAGTTTTCGATGGTGAAAGACTCGAGAATCTGGTCACCTGACGGGCTTACAAGATATAATCCACTTTCACTTGTACCAATCCATTTTCGGTTTGAATTATCAACAGTAATACTATATATCCAATCGCTATCAAGAAGGTAATCAGCGTAATTTGTGCCGTCGTTACGTGGAACTTTGATGCGGTTAAATGTCGCATTCTGTTCTGTGAAATTCTGGGGGTCGGAGATTTCATAAACGCCACCGGTAACGCCAATCCATACTTTCCCATCATGGTCTTCGGTCATTGAAAGGAGGTAAAGAGGTCTGTTGCTTATGCCATCCTGGTCGACAAACGTACTAATTTGGAAGATTTCATCGTCATCAAGATTGGATAGAGTCCCTTTTGTGTCAATTACGGTAAGATAGCTCGCGTAACTACCATCGAAGACAAAAATCTTATTGGAATGTTCACAGATAAGGAACATGGCATCGTGGCTAAGATTAATTTTGCTGTTATAGATTTTCCAATCGTCTTTTGTAATTTCAGAGGGGTCTAGAACTCGCTTTTCAGCTGGCAGAACATTGAGAAAAGATGCTCCTGTCACTCCATTGGTTGATGCTGTTAGCACCCAAAGATTCCCGTCTTTGTCAATAGCTATATCGTAGGCAAATATACCCCATGGGGCATAGAGTGTGGAGTTTGCGGTGTAGAACTGTCCAATAATTTCATTGTTTTTAATTTTAAAAACTCCTTCTGAGCCTGAGGCAAGGTAATATGTGTCCGGGTCATCAGGGTCTTCAACAATTTTTTGTGGATTAACCGGATAAATTCCGCCATTCGAATCCTTAAAACCGTTGTTAACGGAATATTTTTTTGTACCGGCACCGGCAGCATCTGTGATATTTACATTGGTGATAAGGTCAGTAAACAATCTTACATTTCGACCGGAATTGGCGGTGTTTCCGACTCTTCGTGCTACCATTCCTCGGTTCATGACGTAGACGTGGTCGCCGGGTTTATTGGTGAAAAGGGCAACGGGCTCGCTAACAGAGAGAGCGTCGGTTGGCTTAAACCGGTCGTGAACGACGGTGACTTCACCATTGTCAACCTGGTAGTTGGCAATACCATCGGCGCTACCACTCCATAAGTCCTCGGGTGTTTTGTTGAATGAAATGACGGTGCTTTTTGTTACATCGGGAAGTACTTTATCCTGCTCCATAGCCGCTTTTTCGGTGTCGGCTTTCCATAGAGTATTATTGTAGTTTAGAAAGATACCGTCTTCACTTTCAATGAAATGGCCAAGGTTTTTAAGGTTTGTGTGGCGATTAACGGTGTAGGTTCCGCTGAGAGGGTCGGTGTAGTTATAGATGGCAGCTTCACTGGACCCGCTGATGGCGACCATCGTGTCGTTGAGCTTGACAAATGACTGAATTATAACAGTGTGCAGCTTTCTGAATTGGTCAAGGGAGCGAATGCTTTTCCCTTCTTCGATAGCGTACATATTGTTGGCTGCAACGACCATTAAAGCGTTATTTATTGGGAAAACAGCGGTGACGTTTTGATTGTAAACGGCCGAATCGGTTACATAAAACTTTTTCCCGTCGATGATTACAACTCCAAACGAGAGGGCAACGTATAGCTTGCCGTTTTCAAAATGAACGTTGTTTATAGTCTTGTCGCCGTTTATGATAGCGTCGGCGATATCGGGAATGTTGACAATTTTTCCATTGTCGTAAAGGATGTCGATATTGCCTGTGTCATAGGCGATAAAGAGATATTTGTCTGCTTCATTATATCGAATCATGGTGACTTTGTTGTCGCTCAATCCGGTAGATGAAGAGTAGGCGGTTGTCACGTCGTTGTCTTTGTCATAGTCATACAGGTAATTGCCTGACATATAGTAGACTTTTGACGGGGTGTCAATCAAACGGGTGATGGACCCTGTAAAGGCTGAATATCGCTCCCATGTGCCGACACCCGATAGAGCGGTTATAGACACTTGCAGGAGTGCGGTCAATATGATAAAAGCGCGTTTAAACATAGGATTAAAAGTTTTTAAAAGAGGAGTTTATTAATGTTTTTGCAAAATATATTCAACAAATTTTCGAGTAGCACGTCCCCGGTGGGAGATTGCGTTTTTTTCGTCGGAAGACATTGCGGCAAAGCTGTAAGTGCTCTCTTCGGGTTTGAAAATAGGATCGTAACCAAAACCGCCGTCGCCGTCGGGTTGACACAGGATTTCACCGTCAACACGGCCTTCAAAGGTGGTTTCTTTATTGCCTTCAATGAGGGCGATGACGGTGACAAATCGTGCCCGGCGATTGGTTTCGTTTTTCATTTCGTCAAGCATTTTGGCGACATTGTCGGCCGGGGAGCAGTGTTCTCCGGCATATCGAGCAGAGAAAACACCGGGTTGTCCGTCAAGGGCGTCAACCATTAGTCCGGTATCGTCGGCAAAGCAGTCCAAACCGGTTTTCTCTTTTACCCATCGAGCTTTTTGAAGTGCGTTGCCTGCAAGAGTGTCGGCGGTTTCGGGTATGTCACCGCTGAGATTAATATCGGCGAGCGATAGAACCTCTAAACGACCCTTGACGATGGCGCGTATTTCGTCAAGTTTATGGGGATTGTTAGTTGCAAATACTATTTGTTTCACCTGAATTATAACGTATTGATGAGTAGTTTTATTGTAGTGTTACCCGACTACGATGTTGATAATCTTACCGGGAACTACAATTACTTTTCGGATAGTTTTGCCTTCAAGCCATTTAGCGGCGGCCGGATTGTTGATTGCTGCTTTTTCAATTTCGTCGCCAGGCATGTCAACCGGAACCTCGATATTGAACCGGGCTTTTCCATTGAAAGAGACGGCCATTGTAACATTTTTCTCTTTGAGATATTCTTCGTTCCACTGCGGCCATGTTGCGTCGACGATGGATGTGTTGTTTCCAATGGCGCTGTGCCACAGTTCTTCGGTGACATGAGGCGCAAACGGGGCGAGAACGATGAGCAGGTCGGCCAGGATGTTGCGTGAGCAGCATTTTAGCTGTGTCAGCTCGTTTACGCAAATCATAAATGCGCTGATAGATGTGTTGAACGAGAAATTCTCAATATCGGCTGTTACTTTTTTGATTAGCTTGTGTAACGACTTGAGTTCTTCGGGGGTTGGGGCGACATCGGTAACGAGGCAATTGTCGGCTTTATAATACAGGTTCCAAAGTTTTTTGATGAACCTGTTCACGCCATCGATGCCGTTTGTATCCCACGGTTTGCTCTGTTCAAGCGGGCCAAGGAACATTTCGTACAGGCGCAAGGTGTCGGCTCCATATCGTTCGACGATGTCGTCGGGGTTGACAACGTTGAACATTGATTTGGACATTTTTTCGACGGCCCATCCGCAGATGTATTTGCCGTTTTCAAGAATGAACTCGGCGGTGGCAAATTCCGGTCGCCATTGTTTAAATGACTCGGTGTCGAGGATGTCGTTGTTTACGATGTTGACGTCGACGTGAATGGGCGTTGTGTCGTACTCGTTTTTCAAGCCGGCCGAGACGAATGTATTGGTGTTTTTTATTCGGTAGACAAAGTTACTGCGACCTTGAATCATGCCTTGATTGACAAGCTTTTTAAATGGTTCGTCGTCAACGATGTAACCTCTATCGAAAAGGAATTTGTTCCAGAAACGGCTGTAAATCAAGTGCCCGGTGGCATGTTCGGTTCCACCTACATACAGGTCAACATTGCGCCAATATTGGTTGGCTTGTTTGGATACAAGGGCCTGGTTGTTGTGTGGGTCCATGTAGCGGAGGTAGTATGCGCTTGAACCAGCGAATCCCGGCATTGTGTTAAGTTCCAATGGGTATCCATCGGCGGTTTGCCAGTTCTTGGCTCGCCCAAGTGGCGGCTCGCCGGTTTCGGTTGGGAGGTATTTGTCGACCTCGGGGAGCTGTAACGGGAGCTGGTCTATTTCCAATACGTTCGGAATTCCGTTTTTGTAGTAAACGGGGAATGGCTCGCCCCAGTAGCGCTGGCGGCTGAAAATGGCGTCGCGCAAGCGGTAGTTTACTTTTACTTTTCCGAGGCCTTTCTGCTCGATAAATTTCTTTGTTGCAGCGATGGCCTCTGTTACTTCCAATCCGTTGAGATTCAGTTCCCGGCCGGCGCTGTTAATCATTCGGCCCGACTTGGCGTCAAAACTTTGTTCAGAGACGTCGGCGCCTTCGATTAACGGGATTATTGGCAGGTTGAAGTGTTTTGCAAAAGCATAGTCGCGGCTGTCGTGTGCAGGAACGGCCATTATTGCTCCGGTTCCATATCCGGCCAAAACGTAATCGCTAATCCAGATAGGGATTTGATTGCCTGTAAGTGGGTTTATTGCATAAGAGCCGGAGAAGACGCCGCTAACGCGTTTTTCAATCATTCTCTCGCGCTCGGTTTTATGTTTGACGGCGGCCAGGTATTCATCCACGGCCGGCTTGCATTCGGGGGTCGTAACGAGTTGAACGTAATCGCTTTCGGGAGCAAGCACCATGAATGTTACGCCAAAGATTGTGTCGGCCCGAGTGGTAAAGATGTCGAGAACCGTGTCGTTGCCGGCAACTTTGAAATGCATCTGTGCGCCCTCGCTGCGCCCAATCCAGTTTCGTTGAGTTTCTTTCAGCGAGTCAGACCAATCGAGGCGATTCAGCCCGTCTAACAGTCGCTCGGCATAAGCGCTGACGCGTAAACACCACTGGTACATCAGTTTTTGTTCAACGGGGTATCCTCCGCGTATAGACAGACCTTCGCTTACCTCGTCGTTGGCAAGAACTGTTCCCAATTGCGGGCACCAGTTAACCATTGTGTTTCCGAGGTATGCGATGCGGTAATTCATGAGGGTGTCGCTGCGGCCTTTTTCGTCGAGCGCTTTCCATTGCTCGGCTGTAAGGTCGAGGTCTTCGCTGCATGCCGCGTTGAGGCGGGCTGTTCCGTATTTGTCGAGGTGCTCAATCAGCTCGGCGATAGGGCAGGCTTTGGCCTTGGCTGTATCGTAATAGCTGTTGAACATTTCGGTGAATGCCCACTGGGTCCATTTGTAGTATTCGGGGTCGCATGTTTTAATTTCGCGCGACCAATCGTAGCAGAACCCGATTTTATCGAGCTGATTTCGATATCGAGCGATGTTTTGCATTGTGGTAACTTCGGGGTGTTGGCCGGTTTGAATGGCGTATTGCTCGGCCGGGAGCCCGTAAGCGTCATAACCCATTGGGTGGAGTACGTTGTAGCCTTGCAGTCTTTTGAACCGGGCAACGATGTCGGAGGCGATGTATCCCAGGGGGTGCCCGACGTGCAGGCCTGCGCCCGACGGGTAGGGGAACATGTCGAGAACGTAGTATTTGGGTTTCTCGGGGTCAATTTGTGTTTTGTAGATGTTGTTATCTCTCCAATACTGTTGCCAGCGGCTTTCGATGTCGATATGTTTGTACTCCATATTCAGGATATAATTTTGTTTTCAGGGTAAATTGTTTGCAAAATTAATGAAAAAATCTGCGAAAGAAAAACTTCCGGAATATGATTTCAAAAACCTACTTTCAACAAGCAAGTGCAAAATTAGTTACAAAGTTTGTAAAACACGTTA
>JAFLTJ010000034.1 GCA_022510465.1 Muribaculaceae bacterium | reverse complement strand
CCAATTATCTTTCAGGCCTGATTTCCAAAACAAAGGTGAACGATGTGGAACTTCAAACCTACGCCATAGGTTTGGAAGGCCAGGATGTGGTTGATAAGGACCTGTTTATGTATAATCTCCAGTCATTATCATCCAAGCCCGAAAACGCTCATAAAGTAGATGATATTGATGGCGTAAATGAGGAACTTTATAAAATTTATGAAAATCTGTATCGTCAAACGAGCCAGCGTGTGTTAAAGCTGTCAATTCCTATGCCCGACCATGAAGCCCGAATCCGCTTTACCTTCGATGGAGTTACCGACCCCGAAAAGGTAGAGCAGTCAACATTATGGTTCGACGGTACGTTTGATAGATTGGAAATGGCGATGAAAGATGTGACCTACGGTGGATTTACATCAGATTCGGGAGAGATGATAAATGTAGTTCGCGACGAGCAGAATGCTCTGAATATCCTTATTACATTGAACGACTGTCGTGACGAAAACGGCGAAATGCTCGTAATTGACCAGAAAAACATTAAGCAGTGGGATTATATTGCGTCAAACGAGAGATGGCAGCCTAATACTGAAATTGAGCAGGATAACAATGTTAAAATCGATGACATAAGAACGTCGGCAGCCATTATGCTTGTTCTTGACTGTTCGACATCGCTCGGCGACAAGTTCAGCGACCTCAAAAAAACAGCGATTTCGTTCATTGACCGTCTTGCCGGAGGTGACGGCAACTATTCGGGCATTGAAAATGTAATAATCGACACCCCGGCTGTTGAGGGCAATGCACCGGTTGAATATTACAACCTGCAGGGTGTGAGGGTTATCAATCCTCAGAACGGTCTTTACATCCGCCGTCAAGGTAACAATGTTTCAAAAGTTCTGATTAGATAATCGATTACCGTGTATTACAATAACGAGGATGTCTCAAAAAATCGTGAGGCATCCTCGTTTTCTATTTCAGAGAATTTTTGTAATCTTCGTTCGGGGGGCAGGCTGTTTAATTTTCTGTAGTATTGCTCTCGGGAGCGGGGGCACTTTCGGCTGCCGGAGCTGTGGCGCTTGGTGTCGGCGCCGATTCACGGGGCGCAAGCGTCGGTTCCTCTCCGGGTGTTAATGTTGAGCGTTCCGCGGCCGGCCGCACTGTTTTCGGCACAACCGGTGCCGGTGCCGGCGACGTTGCCGGTAGGGTGTCGAATGTTATTGTGTCGACCTCAGGCTCAATGCTGATTAATGTTGCCTCCTCGACGGTATCGGCCTCTTCGGTTGTTTCGGGTTGTGTCTTAATCATATTGTTTTCATACAGATACAACCCTCCGGCCAGTGCGGCCAGTATCGCAAATACTGCGATAAAGAGTATCACTTTCTTTTTGTAATTGGATTCCTCGTCAACAGGCTCCTCGTCATCGTACTCCTCCGTTGAATCCACCTCGGCCGTTGGCTCGTCGTTAGACGATTCGGTAGCCGGGACCTCCTGGACCTCCCCGGTTACAATCTGTTCCGGCTCAATCTCCTTAACGGGAACCGCCTCCTCAATTATCTCTTTTGCCTTTTCGGCGTCAGAATCCTCGGGCTTGGCTTCATCTTTGTGGAAATGCTTGTTAAGATGGGTTGGGAAGCCGCATCCGGGACAGAATTGCGAACGGTCGGATATTTGTCGACCACATTCGTCACATTTTATAAGTGCCATTTGAGGTGGATTTATTTGAATTTAAAAGAAATGGTACCACGTTGATTTTCAGGGCCGTCGGTGGCTACCGAGAATGTGCATTGTTTGGCCGCGCTGATACAACTTTCTCTTGCGGCGGTGCTTCCGGCCACAGCGCCACTGCTTTTGCTCGGATTGTATGAGGCGCTCACAACCCGGCCTTGCCGGTTGACGGTTACGTCAACCGTAATTGTTCCGACTGCATTACCTCGAGCCTTGACCCAGCTGGCGAGAGTTCTGCCGCCAAGACTGGCACCTGGTTGACCTGAGGTGTTTCCGGTTGAGGCATTTCCGTTTGGATTGCCCCCTGAACTTTTGGTCGAATTGCTGCTCGAAGCAAAAGCATTCGATACTCGCGAGTCGGTAGCCTTGGCCGTTGCCGTTTGTTCCTCTGCCCGCTGTTTGGCTGCCGGGTCAATACTCGGCTTCTTGGGGGCCGGGTCTTCTTTCTTGGGAGTCTCTACTTTTGCCGGCGACGGAACTTTGCTGTCAATTGTCGTTGTTTGCGACGGGGCCTCGGGCGCAGTCTCTTCGACAAACGCCGGTTCAGGCTCCGGCATGCTTTCAGCTGCCGCGTCGGCACTTGGTTCGATGTCGGGATACTGGCCCAGCGCTACATATTCACCGCCAAAAAGAATCTCAGCCGAGTCGACCGGTGGCCATTCCCTTGCAGCCTCGGCAGCCGGGTCATATCGCAGATACAGAGTCAGCAGAACCAAAAGTATTGCTACGTGGAATACCAATGTCCCGATAACACCTATTAGCTGTTGTTGTGACGGTTGTTTCATCTATCGGAAGTATTTGACGATTCGCCGGGCTTGGCGCTTTCGGGAGCCGGCTTTGTTGCAAGCACCATTTTCAGATTGTTTCGCGCTCCAAGGTCAAGGACCTCAACCAATAGCCCGTATGGAACTTCATCGTCGGCATACACGGCAATATAGTTTCCGCCGGCTGCCGCTGCAGCGGCCTCGTCATCCGAAACCCGATTGGCCGTCAAAAATGCAAGCAACTCTTCTTTTGTTACATTTGCCGGCTCCTCGCCTGATATTGAGACATATAACTCGCGGTTATGGTCTATGTAGACCCGGGTCGAAGGCTTGATTGCTGTCTGTTCACTGCTCTCCGGAAGGTTGATTTCCAATGCCGTAGGAAATACGAAAGTTGATGTAACCATAAAGAAGATAAGGAGCAGAAAGACAACATCGGTCATCGAGGCCATCGAAAAGGCCGCAAGCATATCATGTTGACGTTTTAATGCCATAATCTATCTATTAACAGCCGGTTATGCAGGCTCGTTTAACATATCCATGAACTCCATCGTCTTTGTCTCGAGCTTGTTCATTACAGTGTTGATGCGTGCCACTAAGTAGTTATAGGCAAAGAGCGCGATAACACCTACTATCAAACCGGCAACAGTTGTCACCAACGCCTCGTATATACCGCCGGCAAGGATGTCGATGTTGGCCGACGACCCGGCAGAGGCAAGGTTATGGAACGCTTCAACCATACCGATTACAGTGCCAAGAAAACCAATCATGGGCGCACCGGCCGCGGTTGTGGCGAGCCATGGCAGGCTTTTGCCAAGATTGGCAACCTCGATGTTCCCGATATTTTCAATTGCTACCAATACGTCGTTCATCGGCCGGCCTATGCGCGAAATACCCTTTGCAATCAGTCGTGAATAGGGTGATGACTCCTGACGACACAGATTCATTGCGCTCTCAATCTCGCCGTCATGAATGTAATCCTTGATGCGTTTCATAAAAGTAGCATCATCATGGTCGGCGCGACCTATGGCGATGAAACGCTCGATAAAGACATAAATACACACGATTGAAAGCAGTGCAAGGGGTATCATTATGAAACCGCCCTTGAGGCAAAGTTGCCAAAGTGAAAGTTCTTCCATTGTAATTATACTTGAAGATATGTTAATATTCTATGTTTATGTTAGTTATTATCGCAAACATTCCTTGTAGCGGGCTATCGTTTGTTCAAGCCCCAAGTAGAGCGCGTCGGCTATAAGAGCGTGACCTATCGATACTTCATTGAGATAGGGCAGTTTCTCATGGAAAAACGCTAAATTTTCAAGCGATAAATCATGGCCGGCATTGACGCCGAGGCCAACGTTATGCGCTGCCTGCGAGGCTTCTATAAATGGAGCGACCGCTTTGTCGGCGTCGATGGGGTAGAGGTCGGCATAGGGCTTGGTGTACAGCTCAACACGGTCGGCCCCGGTTTTGGCCGCAAGACGGATATTCTCAATATCGGTTCCGACAAATATCGAGGTCCTGATTCCGGCACTGCGCATAGTCTCGATTACGTCGGCCAGGAACTCATAGTGAGCCGCGACATCCCACCCCTGATGTGAGGTCAAATCGCCGGGTGCGTCAGGTACAAGCGTAACCTGCTCGGGCTTTATTTTCAGCACTAAGTCAACAAATTCGGCCGACGGGTATCCCTCGATATTGAACTCGGTTTTCACCAATGGCCGCAACAGAAACACATCCTGATATAAAATGTGCCTCTGGTCGGGCCGAGGATGAACCGTAATGCCGTCGGCTCCAAATCGTTCGCAGTCGGTTGCTACTTTCTGTACATCCGGATGATTTTCACCTCGCGCGTTACGAAGTGTGGCTACTTTATTTATATTTACACTTAAGTTAGTCATCATTGTCTCGGTTAAAAAGTGGAAATCCTCCTGTCTTTTAACGTCGGTTTTGCGTTAATCTTACAATAACGGGTCAAAAAATCGATTATTTTCTCTATTTTTGCAGTCAACTCGTTTTGTGACTACAAATATAAAGACAAATAACCAAAGAATAAAGAATTTGGCTCTAAAAGATAACATAACCTGTCAAAACACGCCGGTCGACAGTAGGTTGACCCGCCTTTTCCCCGGAGTGGAGGATGGCACGTCAATAACAGTGGCGATTCGCGGCGACCGTTACAGCGCGTCGGCCATAGCGCGGGCTGTCGAGGATTGCAACACCCACCTGCTCAACCTGAATGTAACTTCAGCCGGCGCTTTACCGGGGCACTACGAATCGGCCGATGTGATTGCTGATTTGCGTGTGGGCATGCGTCAGGCAATGCCGGTGGTGCGCTCGCTTGAAAGGTACGGATTCAGGGTCTTGTCGGCGGTGTCGGGCGGTGTTTCTGTCGACCCGTCAGAGCATAATTCCTCTGACGATGTCTTAGACGAAACGTTCCGCGAGCGAGTAAACCTGTTGCTGAAACTAATTGATTAACTATCTGTTGCTATGAATAATATTGCGGTTTTTGGTAACTGTTCTCAGCCCCGGCATCGTATTGATGCTATCGTGGACTTTTTTAAACTCCTCGATAGCTCTGATTTCATTGTTAGTGTTGACCGCAGTTTTATGGAATATCTCATACAGCTGGCCCCGTCTATCAGTCGGTTTCAGATGTTTGACAATATTCCCGGCAAATGTGACGTGGCGTTGTCGCTGGGTGGCGACGGTACATTCCTGTCAACCGCCCGTGCCATAGGGCTTGTCGGTATTCCTGTCGCCGGGATAAACACCGGGCATCTTGGATTCTTGGCCGATGTTGATATTGCCGATGGAGAGCGGTTGTTAAAGGCTTTAAGCACAGGAGACTATCGCACGGAATTACGGTCGGTGCTCACCGCGTCAATCATAGAGGGTCCGGGCAAGATTGACGCTGAGGCGTTTGCTCTTAACGAAATTGCAATTTTACGTCACGAAACAGCCTCGATGATTGAAGTTAAGACGGTAATAAACGATACGCCGCTTGCCGATTTTCGCGGTGATGGATTGATTGTGTCAACGCCAACCGGTTCCACGGGATACAATCTGTCGGTAGGTGGCCCAATCATCGAACCATCCTCGTCGGCGCTGTCAGTCGCACCTATCGCACCCCATTCGCTTTCAATGCGCCCGGTAGTCGTTGCCGATACGGCCGTTATTGACATTTCAATCGAGTCTCGGGCCAACTCGTGGCGCCTTAGTCTTGATGGCCAATGGATTACATTGCCGGTGCAAACAAAGGTGCGCATAGTCAAAGCGCCTTTCTCTATCAAGATAATTCACACCGCGGGCCATACGTTTGCCTCTACGCTCCGTTCCAAGCTGCTGTGGGGTGCCGCCACATTCTGAGCGATTTTTAACGTCTGCGCCGGGCCTTTCCGCGGTAAAGTTTCTGTTCTCCGATTAAAAGACTCTCTCCATCTTTAATAGATTCCTGTGACAGTATCGCGTTTTCGTCGCGTAAACTTTTGGCGGCCTTAACGTTAATATACTTTGGTCCGTTGCCGTGCTGAATGTCAAAAATCTGTTGCTTCAAGCGAAGTGACCGTTCATTGTCGGGCGCTTGCCAGTTTTCGTCGGGCATAACAGAATCAGGAATGTGACGCAGCATGACGGCACGGGTGATTGCGGTAGGAGGGTAGCCTAATGCTGTCCACATGACCTGAAACGCTGGATAATCGCCCGGGTCGGTACCCTCAATCACTATGGAGGCCGTCGTTGTCATGCGTGGCACAAAATCAAGGTCTACAATGTAGGCATCATCAGTCTCGAGCATATCGCGCCCAATGAGTGAATGATAGAAAGAACGGGATATTGTATCGGTCATCAATGCAGGGGTAACATCGCGCTGTTCCACGGCCGGAAGCAGGTAGTGCTCGGCGTTGTCGCGACGAATATAACCATATCCGCCATGTTCTGTTCCGCTCTCCGAATAGTTGCTGCGGGTTATGTATCCCATCGGCGCATCGGCCAGGTCAAACTTTATGTACCCGACGTCGGTCGTCTCGTAATATGCTCCGTTGCCCATGTTGTCAATAGCTCCAAAATTGGCCTGAACACCCATAGGCCGGGGCAATGTATCCAGGTAGTGCTCAAAATCCTTGAGCGAGCGGCACACTGAAAGCGCCCGTGCCATGAGAACGCCCTCACAATCCTGCAACTTGGCCGTGTCGGGCGCAAGATTGTAGCTGGCGGTATTCATAATGGCAAATCCTGCATCATTCATCCCCATCCACGCTTCGCGCTTTAACGAGTCACCCTCATTAAAAAGCCCTATGTAGCTTATTGTTGAAACGCCGTCGCCTTCCACACGCGCTATAAAATTGCCGCGAGCGTCGGTGTCTCTGTTTTTCCACAACATCGGATGCCCCGAGCGTGTTACTCTTCCCGATATAATTGCCGATGTACAGCCGATTGCATCCACGGTTATGCCGGTTGTTACTGCCAGCAACGCCAAGTACAGAATAAGTTTTTTCATTTTTTCAAAGACAATTTTACTCGTTTGTTTTTAATCTTTTCGCCTGCGAGCCGTCTCAGCGCTTCATCTGCTTTAGCCGAATTGACGGCAACCAAAGCGCAGTGGTCGCGCAAAGCAATTCTTCCGATGTCGGTCCCGTTAAGACCGCCTTTATGGGTCAGAAATCCAACTATATCTCCTCGCGAAATCTTCTCTCGCCGGCCGATATTGAAATATAATGTGCTTATTTTCGATTGTATAGGCTCTAAAGCCGGATGGGGATGATAATCCCGGTCCCACTCTATCCACTGAGGAATATCCTCCTCGCTCTCGGCCGTAATGATGAAAACACGGCCGTCATGTCCGCCAAGACGCCCAACACGGCCATTTCGGTGTGTCCACATTTCCTCCCCAACCGGGATGTGATAATGGATAACATTTTTTGCCTCAATAATATCCAATCCTCTGGCACCAAGGTCGGTCGTAACAAGTATAGCGGTACTGCCGTTGTTGAACATTTCCAGTGCATCCTCGCGGTCGCGCTGTTCAAGCCCCCCGTGGTACAGCCCGGCTGGAAAACCGAGGCTCCGCAGGTGCTTATACACGCGCTCGGCGCTCTCCCGGTGATTTACGAAAACCATTGTGCCGCCACCGTTTTCAAGGCTGTTTACAAGCTCTTCAAGCGCTTGCAATTTATCTTTTTGCCATGATACCATTCGAAGCTTTTCAACCGACGGCCGGCTGTCTTCATCTTTGTCTTCATCCACATCTTTCTTTGTGAAATCAAGGCATGTCACCTCGCTTGGATTAAGATACTCGGGATACTCCTTGAGTCGTGTTGCCGATGTGAGAATTAACGTTTTCAATCGCCCCATTGCTCTGACAATCTGCCTCATTTCATCGGCAAATCCCAATTCAAGCGATTTGTCATACTCGTCGAGCACAGCCGTTCTGACGCTTCGCAGGTCTATCTGGTGCCGATTCCGATGGTCCAGCAGGCGGCCGGGCGTCGCAACGATAACGTCGGGCGTGACGCTAAGTGATGCAGCCTCGTCTCTCATCGAGTGCCCCCCGTAGAAAGTCAACACGCGGTAGCCGACAGCCACCTTTGAGATTACTTCACCAATCTGCATCGCCAGCTCGCGTGTTGGCGCGATAACTACCGCCTGGACATTGCCCGACGGCGAGCCGAGCCGCTTTAGCAACGCCATTGCAAAAGCAACTGTTTTCCCGCTCCCAGTCGGGCTCAGCAGTAATATCGACCTGCCGACGGCCGTTGCCATCAACATTTGCATCTTGTTAAGCGTTTTAATACCAAGACGCGCCGCTATCAGCTCCCGTATCTCTTTTTCTGTCATTAAGGCTCATATTTTTCAACAAATATAACTATATTTGCCAAATACTAAAGGCTTTTTACATAAAAAAATGATAATTACACTGCCGCCGCGTTCCAACGGCTCTCCAATTCAGCTCAATACCCCCGGGTCAATTGTGGTTATCGGTGCCAACGGTGCCGGAAAAACACGCTTTGCCCGCAGTCTCGCCGCCGACATGCCACGGCAGGCCTTCTATCTCTCGGCGTTGAGAGCGCTTTACACTCCGGTCGACAGCAAGACATCAATCGAATCTATCGACAAACTCTATGATTCGATGATTGAAAAATCCCACTTGTTGCGCCCCGATATTGCCGGTGAACTAAATCGCCTCATAGCCCTGTTGTTGCACGACGAAATGGTGAATCTGCTTGCATATAAGGGAAGCGTTCACTCCGGTGACGATAACGCAAAACTGAAGCGCACCAAGCTGGATTTCCTTATATCACGCTGGCAGGAGATATTCCCCGAGAACAAAATCCTCATTGAGAGCGGGCGCCTTTTCATATCCTCTCGAACCGACGGCGATTCTTACTCAATGATGCGTCTGAGCGACGGCGAAAAAGCTGTAATGTACCATTTGGGGGCATCACTGTATGCCCCGCGAGGCGGAATTATTATTGTCGATAATCCAGGGATGTTCCTTCATCCGTCGATTCACCGCGTCGTGTGGGATATTATCGAGCAGGCTCGCCCCGACTGCACTTTCGTATATCTTACCCACGACCTTGGATTTGCCACCACGCGCATTAACGGGCAGGTCGTTTGGGTCAGAGCATACGACGCCTCCCGGCAGCAATGGGAATACGACCTGCTGTCGGCCCAGGATAAAATCTCCGAGGAACTGATAATGTCGATTGTCGGAGCTCGCAAGCCGGTGCTTTTTATCGAGGGTGACGGCGTTAATTCAATAGATGCCAAGCTCTATCCGCTCATTTTCAAAGAATATACAATCAAGTCGCTCGGGTCGTGCAACAAGGTTATCGAGGCCACCCGGGCATTTAACGACCTGTCGGGCTTTCATGCTCTTGACTCGCGGGGAATTGTTGATCGCGACCGTCGTGACGAGCGCGAAGTAGCCTATCTGCGCGGTCGCAAAGTGTTGGTTCCCGATGTTGCCGAGATTGAAAATATTCTCATGCTTGAGGAGGTGGTGAGAGCCGTGGCATCGGCAAACGGGCTGAACGAAAATCACGTGTTTGCCAAAGTGAAAAAAGCTATTATCCGCCTGTTTACAGCCGACTTGCGCGCCCAGGCTTTGCTGCACACGCGCCATCGGGTCAAAAGCCTTGTTGAGCATCGCGTCGACGGCCGGTTTGACAACATAAACACTCTTGAAGAACACCTCGTAGATTTAATGCACGAAATAAATCCGCGAGGCATATATGAGCATCTTTGCAAAGAATTTCACAGCTATGTTTCCGACGGCGATTATGCCTCGATATTACGGGTGTATAACCGCAAATCAATGATTCCCGAAAGCAACGTTGCCCGATATTGCGGTTTGTCCAAAACTGACAAGAAGCACTATCTTAACGCCATCCTCGGGATATTGAGAAAAACAGGCTCAAAAGAGGCCGAACGCATAACCAACGCCGTTCGCCGCTGTTTGGAATTTGATACCGACGTTACCACCTCCACGCTAAGCAACCCTCGCAATGGCAAAGATGACACAAAACAAAGTTAAAGCGTGGATTACAGCAACCCGACTGCACACCCTGCCCGTATCGGTTGCCGGAGTGCTGGCCGCTATGGCTTTGAGCTGTCTCTCTCCTCATTGCCGGTTTGTACCGGGCGTTTTATGCCTCCTTTTTGCAATACTTTGTCAGATTGCATCTAATTTTGCCAACGAATATTTCGATTTCAAGGATGGACTTGACCGGCCCGGTCGCGATGGACATCGCCGCGGAGTGACCGAAGGGGATATTACTCCGAGGGCCATGTTGGTTGCAACAATAGCGGTTCTCGTTATTGCGTGTATAGTGGGATTGTTGTTGATTAGATGGGGTGGATATTGGTTGATAGCAATAGGAGTCACAGTTGTCATTGGAGCTCTCGCATATAGCACCGGGCCATATCCGTTGTCGCGGCATGGACTTGGCGAGTTGGCTGTCATCATCTTCTTTGGCGTTGTGCCTATCAATACAACCTATTTTTTAATGACCTCCTGTATGCCCGATGTCAATGTCGTAGCCACCTCGGTTGCCGTCGGCCTGATGGGCGCAAATGTGTTGATTGTCAACAACTATCGTGACATAGACGACGACAGAGCTGTGGGGAAACGCACTCTCGCCGTCATTTTTGGTCACACCGCTATTGAATCGGTCTATCTTTTCAGCGGATTCATTGCCGTCGCGCTTATGCTGCCGCTATGGGCGTCGCTACCGTTGGCCGCGTGGGCAATCCCGGTGGTATATTTGGCGATACACACAACCCTTTATTTTCAAATCATACAGCGTCGCGGAAAGGCTCTAAACCCATTTTTGGGCATGACCGCTGCCGCTATGCTATTCTATGTTCTTCTCCTCTTAATTGTGGCTTTTGTGATGTGAAACCAATTGAAAAACAGATTAAATATTGAATTTTTAAAGAAAAACAGCCTGAATTGAAAAAAAATTCATATATTTGGCTCTTAAAATTAGGGAACTCTTTCAAAGACCCCTTTGTACAATATTAAAAAACAGAAAAATTGTTTATGGAACCGCGTGACCTGTCGCTGAATCCCGAACAAAACGGGGCAAGCGAAGAAACTCTCAAGGCAGCCGAGGCTGTAGAAACGGCCGATGCTGTAACTGTTGTGAATGAAAATAGCGAAGAATCTATTTCAGAGGCTGAAATTGAACCTGTGGCCGAGCTCCCGGTGGAGGAGCAACCCGTTGCAGCGCCCGCTGCAGCCCCGCAGACCAAAGATGAGATTCTTGCTGCCGCCCGTGAGCTTGTAGCGCGTGACGCTGCCGATATTTCGGGCGATGAAATGTCACGCCTCAAACAGCAATATTACGCTTTACGTCACGACGAGCTGCGCCGTGAGCGTGAAGCTTTCATTGAAAACGGAGGTGCGGCCGACGATTTCACTCCCGCGCCCGACCCCGTTGAGGAGCAACTGAAAGAACTCTTTGCCCAAATGAAAGAGAAAAAAGCGGCTCTCCGTGCCGAGATTGAAGCCCGTCAGGCTGCAACATTGGCCCGCAAGGAGGAGATAATCGCAAAAATAATTCAGATGAGCGAGGATACCGACAACGTTCATCGCCATTTCCAGGAAGTCAAAGACCTCCAGGTTGAATTCAAAAATGCCGGTGATGTTGACGATGCCCACACTGCAACTATTTGGAAAAAATTCAACGATGCCGTTGAGCACTACTATGACCAGCATAAAATAAACAAAGAGCTCCGCGACTACGATTTCAAGAAAAATTTGGCCGAAAAGGAATTGCTTTGTGAGCAAGCCGAAAAGCTAAACGAAGAAACCGATATCATATTAGCTTTCAAACGTTTGCAGGACCTTCATGAAAAATGGCGTCAAACCGGTCCGGTGGCCAAAGATATTCGTGAATCATTATGGTTGCGGTTCAAAGACGCTTCAACTGCCGTTAACAAAAAGTATCAGGCATTTTTTGAAGAACGTAAAGCCAAAGAGCGCGAGAATGAGGAGGCAAAAACGGCAATCTGTGAGCGTCTTGAGGCTCTTGATTTCTCAACGTTGTCAACCTATGCCGCGTGGGATGAAATGACACAGACCATCATGCAGGCCCAGGCCGAATGGCGCTCGCTGGGCTATGCATCCAAGAAAATGAACAACGCTCTTTTTGCCCGTTTCCGTGCCGTTTGCGACAATTTCTTCAGTTCTAAAGCCGAATTTTTCAAGAGAATGAAAGACACGCTCGCCGAGAATCTTGCCAAAAAAACAGCATTATGCGAGCGGGCTGAGGCACTGAAAGATAGTACCGAATGGCGTAAAACAACCGACGAGTTTATCGCCCTCCAAAAAGAATGGAAAACAATCGGTGCTGTTGCAAAGAAACATTCCGAAACAGTTTGGCGTCGGTTCCTGGCCGCGTGCGACTATTTCTTCGACCAGAAAAAGAAAGCTACCGGAAGTGCCAAGAAAGCCGAGCAAGAAAATCTCAAGCTCAAGCAGGCTATTATCGAGCGCCTTAATAATGTTCCCGATGGTACTGAGGCCGAGGAAGCCGCCACAATTCTGCGTCAGGCACAAACTGAATGGCAGGGTATAGGCCACGTGCCTTTCCATGACAAAGACCGCATCTATGACAGCTATCGTGAGGCGGTTGCTGCGCTGACCGAGAAGTTTGATTTGCGTCACGCCCGGGCCCGCATGGAATCGTTCAAAGATAACGTTGAGCGCCTTGCCGACGGCGATGACAACAAGCTCTATCGCGAGCGTGAGCGCTTGATGCGTACTTTCGAGCAGCGTAAGGCCGATTTGATTACCTATCAGAACAATATGTCATTCTTCAATTCGCGTTCAAAGAGTGGCGACTCCCTTGTCAAGGAAATGGAACGCAAGATGGAGCGCATCAAAGAAGATATTGAAACACTTCGCGAAAAGATAGAAGTAATTGATTCAAAACTTTAATAGTCCGAAGCAAGAACGGGTGTATCAAACTTTTTTGATGCGCCCGCCTTGTCTGTGATTCGTTGTTGTCGGTACGGATATGCTCAAAAATATCAACAGAGGAAAATACGGCAGATATATACAGGAGATATTGACATTGAGCGATTTTATCATTCTCAATGTTGTCTTCTTGTGTGTAGCTCTTCTTATCCCCGAGGTAGTAGAACACCGTTCACGCCTCATTTGGCTGCTCCTTAACGTAGCCTTCATCCCGGTTGCCTATTGGCTTGGCGGTATACATCGCGCTCGTGCAATTCCTATGCATCACGTTCTTTTCAACTCACTCAGAGTGGTTGGATTGCACGCGCTTATGTTCATATCCCTGCTGTTTTTCCTTGAAACAGACACCTTTCAATGGCAGTCGCTTGCCGTGTTCTATTCGCTCCTGTTTGTCGTTTTCCCGGTTTGGTGGAGCGCCTCGCGTATGACTCTTAAGGTTCTGCGCAGTCGGGGTTATAACTACAGCAAGATTGTTATTGTCGGCACCGGTACAACTGCCAACCGCCTTTATGAAGAGATGCGCAAAGACCCCGGTTTCGGCTATAAGATTTTCGGATTCTTTGATAACAAAATCGAACCAGATTTTCGCCGGCCCGATTTATATCGCGGTACGCTTGATATGCTCGACAGTTACATAAGCGCCAATCACATCGATGAGGTCTTTTATACACTATCGGGTAACGATGAGACTGCGTTGAGCACGGCCCTTCATGCCGCCGATGCCAATGTGGTCAAGTTCTATTACGTTCCGCAGATAAGCCGTTACCTGGCCCGTGGTTTCAACCTCCGTGCAGTAGGGTCCATGCCTATAATGTCGGTACGCGAAACCCCGCTGTCAAGCCTTCCGAATGCCGTATTGAAAAGAACTTTTGACATCATTTTTTCTACAATTGTTCTGCTGTTATTGTTCCCCATTGTGTTTATTCCGGTTGCGATTGCAATTAAATTATCCTCACCGGGACCGGTCTTGTTCCGGCAGAAGCGCACCGGATATTTGGGGCGCGATTTCCTATGCCTCAAGTTCCGGACAATGAGAATTAACGATGACGATAATTCCAAGCAAACATCTCGCGACGACCCGCGTAAAACTCGTGTAGGCGATTTCCTGCGTCGCACGAGTATCGATGAGCTCCCTCAGTTTATCAATGTTTTGCTTGGAGACATGTCGGTGGTTGGGCCGCGCCCACACATGCTTCGGGATACGCAGGATTATTCGGCGCTAATCGATAAATATATGGTGCGCCACTTCATTAAGCCGGGTATTACCGGGTGGGCACAGGTTAACGGATATCGCGGGGCTACCGACGAGCTTTGGAAAATGGAACAGCGTGTTGAGCACGACGTTTGGTATAGCGAAAACTGGTCGTTCCTACTGGATATTAAAATTATTGTACGAACGGTTATAAACGCTGTTCAAGGCGAGAAAAACGCCTTCTGAGAACGCGCGAACCCTACAAGCCTCCGGGCGATTGGTTTAATTTAACTGTTTTCGGAACTATTCGGTTAACTATTTAAGATTTACGATTTGCCAACAAACTCCGTCACAATCCGTCAGCAACTCTTATCCCGAGGTATCTCTATCTTTTCGCGACTCGAGGATATTTCATGGCTTGCATTGCCCCATCGCCTTGACACTCTCCTAATGTGTGTATGCGTCAAAGGCTCGATTTCGGCTACCATTGACCTGAAACCAATGTTGATGACCTCCGCCTCAATTATGGTGCTTCGCCCCGGGCATTTAATCAACAACATTAAGGCGGCCGACGATTTTGAAGGCTTTTTCTTCCTTGCCGGTATCGACAAGTTATCCACTCTGTTGCCATTGATGTCGCGGTTAATGCCGTGCGCTCTCTACTATGCGGCAAACCCCATAATATCTGTGTCTCACGACGAGATAGCAACTCAGCAATCGCTGTTTGCCCTCCTTAACGCTAAAATGAACGGCGACAGCAATCCCTACCGCGAGCAAGTAATTTCATCGCTGATTGAACTGATATTTTATGAGGTTTTGGGTATATACACCTCTAACATGACTCAGCCTATAGGCAAGTCCTCGAGAGGTGAGCAGCTGATGACAAATTTTATGGCTTTGGTCGACCGCCATTTCCGCCGCGAGCGAACCGTTATTTTCTATGCCCGCAAGCTGTGTGTCAGCCCTAAACATCTGTCATCTGTCGTTAAAGAGGTTAGCGGGCGAACTGCCGGTGACTGGATTGACGATGCCGTTATTTTGGAAGCAAAATTACTGCTGAGAAACACAGCTATGTCTATTCAGGAGATTTCCAACCAGCTCTCTTTTCCTAATCAGTCTTTCTTTGGAAAATATTTTAAGCATCACACCGGCGTTTCGCCACGTCAGTTCCGCAATTCAATGGTTATCTGATTATTGTAATCCCTCGAGAAATGAAATATTTATTATCGATATTGAGCATACTCCTGTTTGGTTTGTATCTTTTGGCCGAGGATACCGACCTTAGATTCAGCCTTATGGGAGAAGCCGATGCCGCGATATCAAAAGGCGAGTGGAACATTGCCGAGCGCCGGCTGCTGGAGGCTCTTGAGGTCAGTCCCGATGACCCTACAAATATCTTGCTCTTGTCCAACCTCGGTATGGTCAGGTTTAATATGGGTAAAGATTCGCTTGCTCTTGAAACGCTTAATCAGGCTGCCGATATTGCACCGTCGTCGGTTGTGGTGTTAACCAATCGCGCTACTGTCAGGACAGCCCTCGGGGATATGGCTGGGGCGGCTGCCGATTATTCGCGTGTCATTGATATCGATTCAACTTTAGTTTCCCCTCGGTTCTACCTGGCCGTTATGGCTCTTGCCGAGGCCGATACGGTTACGGCTCGCAATCATGCCGCCCATATTGTTGCTATTGATTCCGAATGCTTCGAAGCCGCGTTTATTCTTGCCCGAATTTACACCGAGGAGGGGCGTCACGACCTCGCTTTACCTTACTACAATAAAGTAATAAAACTCGACGGCCAGCCCGAGTATTATGCCGCGAGAGCATTATGTTATTTGCATTTGGATGAGCTCAATGCCGCTGCCGATGATATTGCATCAGGCTTGGCTCTGGATTCTGAAATAGCTGAATTATACCTGTATCGCGCAATCCTCAATAAGATGCGTTTTCGGCCCGATGATGCTGCCGTTGACGCTCGCCGGGCTGTTGAGCTTGGATTGAATAAATCTTTGGTAGAAAGTACCCTGGGACAAAAAATCACAAATTAACCCCCTTTGATTATGAAAGTAAGATTATCAATAATTCTATTGTTAATATCCATTGTTGCCCATGCTGTAACGCCTTCCGTTGTCGGCCAATGGGCGGGGAAGAAAGTTGCCTATCTCGGCGATTCGATGACCGACCCTAAACATCGTGCCGCTAAGATGCACTATTGGAACTACCTCGATTCACTGATGGGGATAGAACCCCGCGTGTATGCCCGCAGTGGTTACCAGTGGAACGGTATTTTGCAGAAAGCAAAAGAGATGCAGGCCCAGGTCGGCGACTCCATTGATGCTATATTCATTTGGGCCGGAACCAACGATTACAATCATAGCGTTCCGGTGGGGCAGTTTTACACCGAGAAGATGGATAGCGTGATTGTAGATGGTAAAACAGCGCTCAGAAAACATCGCCAATTTGTCATGACCGACTCTACCTTTGCAGGGCGTATAAACATGGTAATGTCGTTCCTAAAGCATAATTTCCCCGATAAGCAGATTATTTTGATGACTCCTATTCATCGGGGGTATGCAGCTTTCAATGACCACAATATTCAGCCCGACGAGAATTATGCCAACGGGCAGGGGCTCTATATAGAGGACTATGTCGACGTGTTGCGCCGTGCAGCCACGCTTTGGGCCGTGCCGTTAATCGACCTGTTCAGCGACAGCGGTCTGTTCCCCATGGAACCGCGGCACGACATCTATTTCTACAACAGTGATACCGACCGTCTTCACCCCAACGACCTCGGCCATTATCGCCTTGCGCGAACCATTCAGGCGCGTCTAAACGCTCTCCCGGCCGATTTCTGATTGTGCCAGTAAAACAGTGACGGCGTTGGCCAATCGTGCGGCTGCAACCGACGGGTCCAGCTGATTTTCCGTTGCCGGGTGTTGCGGCAATATAGCCGGGTCGTTAATCGAATATATGTTGGTCAGGCCTGCCGCGGCAAGCTGTTCTCTATCATCAATCTGTCCGGCGAGGATTATACACGGGATTCCGTGTCGGCCGGCCGCCTCCGCTACTCCGGCAGGCGTTTTGCCCTTAAGTGTTTGTGCGTCAATTTTTCCCTCTCCGGTTATAACCAGGTCTGCGTCAGAAATAAGGTCGTCAAACCCTATTGTCTCAAGAACCATGTCAACACCTCGTTTCAAGCTCGCGCCAAGCAGAAGATTTAGGGTTAATCCAATTCCTCCGGCTGCCCCGCCTCCTGCAATCCTGGCAACATCACGGCGACCGGTGATTTCGGCAAGAAGCCTCGCAAATCTACCCATACCCTGTTCAAGCAACTCTACATCGGCCGGAGTGGCCCCTTTCTGAGGACCAAACATTCGGGCGGCACCGGTTGGCCCTAATAACGGTGAATCGACATCACACGCTATTGTAAATTCGGCACATTCCACTCTCGGCAAGATATTCGTGCTGTCTATTGTTTCAATCTTTCCCAATGTTTCTCCGCAACCTTCAACAACATTCCCTTCCGAATCTCGAAACCTGTAGCCTAAAGCCTCAAGCAACCCCGTTCCTGCGTCGATTGTTGCAGTACCCCCAATACCAATTACAAATCTCGATATGCCGCGCGACATAGCGTCGGCAATCATCATTCCAACACCGCGGGATGTCGCCCGGCGGGGATTACGCTGTTCTGTCGGCACCAATGTCAGACCGCACGCTTCGGCTGCCTCAACAATGGCTAAATCATTTGATATGGCATACTTCGCTTTGATTGGTCTTCCCAGAGGGTCAACCGCGTTGCATTCAACCGTTTTAGCCCCATGATAACGGGCTATCGCCTCTGTTGTTCCCTCCCCGCCGTCGGCCACCGGAATAGCAACCACTTTGCAATCACGACAATACCTATTAATAGCCTCTTTGGTTATATCGCATATTTCAGTCGACGACAGTGTGCCTTTGAATGAGTCACACGCGACAACGATTTTACTGATTTTGCCTTCCATCCTGTTGCTGCTATACGGCACCCTCCTTAATGGGTGTTACGGAACGGATTCGGGTCTCGCCCGGTCAGGAACGGGTCGGTGTATGTGTCTTCCTCCTCCTCTTCTTCTGGTTCGTCGTCGGGCCGCAGTTTAGGCCGATTCTTCTTTATGTCGTATGGCTTCTGCGTATCAAGCGCAAGCTCATATATATTCCATGTCTGACGAACGGTGAACGCTTGTTTCAACGTGATTTTCTTCGGATAATAATAAACCTCTTCCGGCTGTATCTTTGCTTTAAGGTTGCCGGTGTCATATTTGCCGTTGCCGTTAGCGTCAAGATACAATCGCGCGTAATACGTTCCTGCCGGCAGGTAGCGGAATGTCGCTCGGGAATCAACTACTCGAACTGTGTCAACCGGATTGTCCGATGCATTGAGTAGTTCTGCCATCGCCGGGATGCTATCCAACCCCGTGATATTAAAAATAATTGTTCCGTAGTCGGTCGACTTTTTAGTAGTAAATTCGTGTACAAAACTCTTGTTAAACAATCCATAGATTGAATGAACCGAGGCCGAGTCAACGGTCAGCCGGTATTTTGTTCCCTCCTCCCACTGATTTTCAAGCTCTATTTTCATCGAAGAATAGGGGAGAGGGGTGCGAAATATCGGGGGTTTGACCTTTGTCCATACGGTATCAACCATCATTTCAAGACCTATGCAGGCCGTGTCAATTGTGGCAATTGGCACATCGGTTGTGATTGTTATGGGGCGATGCAGGTCCTGAATCGATGTCCCCGAGAGATTGAGATTAAAAAACGTTATTTGCGGAATGCTATCCCCCTTATCTTTCTTTTTATCCTCCTTGCGTGGTCGCTCCGGGCGCATAAACATCCTTAAGGTATCGGTGGCCCACACCAATTTGTCCAGCGAATCAACCTTCTGATAAGTAGCTTCAACCAAGAGGGAATCCTGTTTAATCAGAACGCTGTCGGTTATCCAGTAGCTTAGGGTGTCCAGCGTGCGAGAAGCCTCCAAGCGGGATAATTCCATGAGGTTTTTGCCTCGATGTGGGCCGTTTGCCACCCTAAAGATTGGGAGGGTACCGGTTGGAGCGCCAAGACGGATATCTATTCGGTTGCGTTCCGGTCGACGGTTGTCGGCAAGATATTGCGCCTTGTATTCCTCGTTAAACCACGTCAGCAGAATATCATTAGGCTTAAACCTTACAACATCAAGTTTGACTATCGAATCTCGGCCGTCGTCGGTCTTGATAGTATCCTCTGCCTCAATCACATCACTTTCGGGTGATATTACGCTGTCAAAAAAAGCTATATCCTCCGAGCGGTCCCAGTGGAAATCGCGATTCACGTCATTGACGGCAAAAATGTTATAACTTCCGGGTTTCAGGTTGCGCAGCGTAAACTGCCCATACTGGTTTGTCTTCGTTATGCGCTCAAACTTTAACTTCTCTATTGCCGAATCGGCAAGATTGGAATATGCACCTACAAGCATCCCTTGTGCCGGCTCTAAATTGCGGGCCTGTAACACAATCCCCGATATTCTGAGCGAGTCAATTGTATCTCCTGTTGCAAAATCAATTGCAAACCCGTCAAGCAAATTCTTCTCGTTCAAGTCCGATATTGCATCTGCAAAATCTATCGTATAGGTAGTGTTGGGCAGCAACGTGTCGCGCAGCTCCACCGTTACCTTGCGCCCGTTGGCCGTAACTATTGGCTGCATCTGTTGTGCAGGTGATACTACAACCTTGTTGATTGCATCTTCAATCTGCACATTCTCGTCAAAATAAATCTCTATCTTGTTGCGCTTTACGTTCAGCGCCGACGGGGCTGGATTGGAGCGCACAAACACCGGAGGATTCATGTCTCGTGGACCACCCTCCGGATGACCGATGCTTGCACAGGCCGCAAGCAATGTCGCCGCGATAACCACCAGCAACATTCTCATCGATTGACTCCTATTCCATATCTTCATATTCATTCTGCAAATTTACAAATAATATTTAATTTCAATCCCCCATAAATTTACTTTGTCATCTCTCAATATTTCCTTACGTCAACATTTTTACTTACCTTTGAGCCGTTGTTTCAACGTGGCCTTAAGCCTTTTCCGGAAATTGGGACTTAAGAAATTTAACTATCTATGTTTTATCAATTGCAATGCAAAACTGTGACTATGAGCATATAATGGAATCGGCCGGATTGCGCCCGTCGCCCGTGAGGGTGATGGTGATTAAGGCTCTCGACCTCGCCGAGGGGCCAATCTCCTCGGCCGATATTGAGCGTGTGCTTGAGACTGTCGACCGCTCGTCTATTGGCCGCGCTCTTACTGCCATGGCCGAGTGTGGCATCGTTCACACCGTCGACGACGGCTCCGGCTCCATGAAATTTGAGTTATGCCATTGCTGTGGCCATTGTAACGTCAACCACCACAACGACCTTCATCCCCATTTCCGCTGCCGGATTTGTGGAAAAACATTCTGCTTTGACCTGATTGACATCCCTGTAATCAAGCTCCCCGACGGCTTTGTCGGCGAATCAATCAATTACGTCATCAAAGGCACGTGCCCCAAGTGCAACCGGCAAAAAACTCAGTAGCCCAGAATCTCCCTCAAAATTGGAGTCAGTTTGGCCGCATAATACTTGAATCCTAAATCCGTCAGATGGATGCCGTCAACCGTGCCATCATCTTCAACACCATCAAGTTCCACCGAGTCAACGTAATATAGATTATCCGGATTCTCAGCCTTTAGCCGCTCATAATTCTTGCGGAATTCCCTGTTTTTCGCCGGCAGATAACTGTTGAAAAACGAATCATACCTTGCGTAAGGATATATCGGCCCCTCGACCATTACAATCGGAACCTCCGGCCGCAATGTTCGCAATATCTTCACAAAATCATACGTAAGAGTGTCACACTGCATCTGCGTGCAATTAGGCACAGGGTCAAGTAAATACAAATCGACATCCTTTATTTGAGCAAGAGCGCGAGCCATCGCAAAATCCATCTTCGCCTCTCCGCTTATGCCTATATTCACAACCTCAGCGTTAAGCTCACGGGAAATTATATTTGTCGCTGCCATCCCGGTTCGCGATGCGCAGCCACCCTGCAAAATACTCGTTCCATATGCCACTATACGTCGTTCATTATCAATTAGATGCAAATTTCCTGGTGTGATGATTGCCCCCGAATCCACCATAACATACAGCTCCTCAACTCCGTCATACAGAGGCAGATAAATCATAAACTCCTTCATCGTCGAGTCAAGATTTTCAACATACACCTTGTCGTTCCACATCTGCTCCTTATCCATCGACGGCCTGTTAGTATTCACGTGCCGCCATCCATTGTCACCATCAAACTCCGGTTCTCCGTCATGGTGAATATACAAATCAGTCCCCTTCAGCCCGGTATCGGCCATGTGAGGCATGCGGGTATTCCAAAGTAGTCGGTATTTTACCCCAACCGCAGTTGAGTTTGTCGCAAACCTGACACCGATACCGGCCGAGCACTGCGACCGCTCCCACAACGTTGACCGAACACTATCCTCAAGCCACGCCGGCAATCGAGTGTAGTCCCTCGAAGTCTCATTCCACCCCTTGTTTATAATTCTCAAATCAAGAGCATTAACAGCCCTCATCGAGTTTATGTCACGCTCTGCCCGGGCAGTCATTACACCGACAAGAAAAATCATCACAACCGGCAACACCATTTTGCGGCTCATCATTCGTGTTAAAGTTGGCATATCAAACGTAGGTTTAGATTTTTAGATTCATTGCATACAGAAACAACCCATCGCCGCCGCCCGTTCGGCAGGCAACGCGCTCGTCGTAAAATTACAACAAATTTCATTACCCGCACCATCTTCACCCCAAAAAATCAATCGGTCGGCACAGAAAAATACTGCCCCCGAAAGGAATCAATCCTCGGGGACAGTATGGAGGGTGAACAGTGGGATTCGAACCCACGACCTTCGGAACCACAATCCGACGCTCTAACCAACTGAACTATGCTCACCATTTTGGTTGTGATTCGCACAGGATTCAAACCTGTAACCTTCTGATCCGTAGTCAGATGCTC
>JAFLTJ010000033.1 GCA_022510465.1 Muribaculaceae bacterium | reverse complement strand
ATTATCTTTTTCATCTGTTGAGTGTATTTTTGATTTTATAGACTTCCTGGATATACTGAATTTCGTGAAATTTGGCCGTAAGACGGGCAAGGTTCTCATCGGTAATTTTTGACAGCAATGCCGTTGCGTCGATTATTCCGTTGCGCAGCTGTGATTCGGCAGCTTTTCTTACATTGCCTCTCAGCTCAATAATTTGAGTGTCATCTTTCATCACCTCTTTCAAGCCATTCAGGGATTCAAGCTGGCTTTCGGTTTGTAGACGTGAGTTGAAAAGGAATATCTCGCGCTCAACATTGATATCGTCAATATCAAGGGCCGTTCGGGCAAGTTTGTTTTTCTTGGTATAGAATGAATCTATATTCCACGAAACACGCACTCCGGCCATGACGTTGAACGAAAGGTCGCGGTTCATCATGCTTTTGAAATAGTCGAAACCGGGATAGCCATAGTAGGCCTGGGCAAAAAATCCTATTTTGGGCATGAGCGCAACATTTGTCATCTGCTGTGATGTTTCAAGAGCCGTCTGACGCCGGTCAAACAGCTTTAATTCGGGTCGGTCGGAAGTCATGGTTGCCGGAAGTTCCGAGCTCGGCACGGCAAGTTCCTGGGTCGACATATCCTCGCCCGTATAAATGCTTAAGAGCGCACGGTAACTTTTCACGGTACTTTCTGCCTGCGTGATGGTTTGCTTTAAGGTCAGAGCCTGTGCCTGCACCATATCGACATCGCTGCGCATAGCCGTTCCGTTCTTCAACATCGAGCGCAAGAGGTCAAGGTTGGCTTCAAGCAGGTCCAATGTCTGAGTTGATTGCTTGACCTGTTCCTCGGTGAGAAGAATGGCAAAATATATGTTGTCAACTTTCTGACGAAGAGCATACATTTCAACCTCCAATCCCGATTGTTGCACCGCTTCCCGGCTGCGGCTTACTTCACGGCGAGACTTGGAGGCGCCACCGTCCCAAATCGTCTGCGACACATCCACTCCCACCTTGTATTGAAGTTTTCCAAGCCCGCGAACCTCATGCCCCATCTGTGCCAAAACCCCTTCGAGTGCCGACGGGAAAGTTGGCACAATGTTTTGAATGGTTCCCTGACCGTAGGCCGTAACCGACGGTAACCACGACTTGTTAATATCGCTCAGTTCAATGTCAAGAGATTTTTCTATCAGGCCATACTTCTTGATGACCGGATAATTCTCCTGTGCCAATTGCTGACAGCGCTCCAATGTCAGACGGGCTGAGAGGTTGGCCGCAGTAAGCAGCAGCACAAAAACAGTTAAGACAAAACGCTTCATATCAAGCTTTTATTTTTCTCATTATAGTATCGAAATTTTCTTTTTTACGTCGCTCCCTGAAAGCTTCCTTATCATCCATGAATCCCGAGAGAACAGCATTGACAAGAGGAGCAGCCATAAAGGCGAACACATTAAGCGATATGATGTCAAGCAGAAGCATCCTTGCGTCTATCTTTCGATACGTTCCCTCCTCGAAGCCTTTATTGAGTTCTGCCTGCAAACCGGCTATTAACAACGGGGCCACGACATCAATCTTATCTTTCAACATTGCCAGTCGTGCTTGATTGCCAAAAATATCTCTGACAAGAAACCCCGGCAGTTCGGGATTGTCGGCCACAAAGTCTATATGGCTGTTGATAATATGCCGGATTTTCTCTTCCAAAGGCCGATTTTCCGAAGCTATGGATTCGCGTATCAGAGAAGTGAGCAATTCCATTTTTTGCGAAATGATTTTCTCAAAAATTTTCTCCTTAGTACGGAAATAGTAATGGAACATAGCATGAGTCACACCGGCCTTTTCGGCGATGGCGGTTGTACGTGCACCGTCAAAACCTTTAAGCATAAATTCCTCCTGTGCAGCTGCAATTATCTTCTGCTCAGTGTTTTGCTCGGTATCAGATGTTAAAATTTCTGCATTCATTTTTAATCGCCCAAATTGATTAACAATTTTGTTGACGCAAATATAGGAATTATTTCTAAATAAAAAACCTTTTCTAAAAGTTGACTGAAAAATTTTAGATATAAAAGTGGGTGGATTAAATTTTTTGGCTAAATTTGCAACGAGTTTTCGTGAAAGTCAGCGCGTTTTGGCTTGAGAACTCCTACATTTTGATAAAAGGTGTTATTGAAATTTTATCTTCAAATCACAAACTTGGCGGTTTGAAAAGCGGCGAAGATAAGGTTGGCAATAGCACCGCATTGATGGCTTATGACTCGCAGTGATTTGCGAATTATATAGCTTATCGGTGTGGGGCTATTGTTTTATCCGCTGCAAGGGCACGCCAAGGCCTGTGATTTGGATAAAACAGAGATACAACTCCCGCACCTTTTTTTATTTTTTAGCAGTTATCGTTTCTTTGGGGGCTGGGAAGCGCCAAAACCTTAATTTTTTATGAAAAAACTACTACTTCTTATTTTTGGGCTTATTCTCTCGCTCCCCCTTGCGGCCCAAACAGTCACGATTGATGACATCACCTACAAAATTGCAAATGATGAAGCAACCGTCTCATCCTCTTCATCGTCTATCACGGTAGCAAATATTCCGGAATCAATTACATACAACGACCAGTCCTATCCGGTAGTCGCCATCGGAGAGCGCGCCTTTTCTTCCAAACTCAGTCTGACAAACCTCACGATTCCGAATTCTGTGACTTCTATCGGAAACGATGCTTTCTACGGTTGCAGCGGTCTGACAAGCGTCACTATTCCGAATTCTGTGACTTCTATCGGAAAGGATGCTTTCGGCGGTTGCAGCAGCCTGACAAAAGTAGAAATATCCGATTTTGCAGCCTGGTGCAAAATCGAGTTTGAGAATTATCCTGCTAATCCCCTTTATTATGCACACCATTTATATCTCAACGGTGAGGAAATCAAAGATTTGATAATCCCCAACTCCGTAATTTCTATCGGAAGTTATGCTTTCAGTGGCTGTTCCGGCCTGACAAGCGTCACTATTCCGAATTCCGTAACTTCTATCGGAAACTATGCTTTCTATGACTGCAGCGGTCTGACAAGCGTCACTATCGGCAACTCCGTAACTTCTATCGGATGGTCTGCTTTCTACGGTTGCAGCGGTCTGACAAAAGTAGAAATATCTGATTTGGCAGCCTGGTGCAGAATAAAGTTTGAGCTTCAAAGGCCTAGTGTCACCATGTATGATCCATATTCCAATCCTCTTTATTATGCCAACCATTTATATCTGAACGGTGAGGAAATCAAAGATTTGGTAATCCCCAACTCCATCACTTTTATCGGAAGTTATGCTTTCGTTGGCTGTAGCGGTCTGACAAGCGTCACTATTCCGGACTCCGTAACTTATATTTCGTCTGGTGCTTTCGGTGATTGCAGCGGTCTGACAAGCGTCACTATCGGCAACTCCGTGACTTCTATAGGAGAGTATGCTTTCGTTGGCTGTAACGGTCTGACAAGCGTCACGATTCCCAACTCCGTAACTTATATCGGATACTATGCTTTCCTGGGTTGCAGCGGTCTAACAAGCGTTACTATTGGGAACTCAGTAACTAATATATGGGGTGGTACTTTCGAGGGTTGTAACCTGTGCAGTTACACTACAAGCTCAACTCAGTCGACGGTTAGTGTAAATTTCGATAAGCTTAATATCTATTTTACAGATGAAAACGGAGAATATAAACCAAGAACACTGTCATTAGAAGGAACCGAGCAAAAAAAGGAGATAGAGATAGGCAAACCAACAACGATTGAAAACCTAACGTATGGCGAAGAATATACCACCCTTTTAAATGGTTTTTATTTTACATATTTATCTGATGGTAATTTAAAAATTTCTACTAAAGATATTTCCATATCATATTCACCGGGAGCCGAATATGCCGACGGTTTTGAGTATTCCTACGGACTTAATATAGGAGATGCATTAATAACTGATTTAAATTTGTGTTTGTCCTATAATCATAGCGATAGATATTTTGAACTACCGGATGAATTGGGTGGTGTATATTGGTGTCAAATTGCCCCTCAGACTTCATTGAAAACTTATAGTACCTGTATAAGCTATAAGGATATAGTAAGGAATAAAACAAAATATACCTATTCCAGGAACGTCACTATTCCGGCGGTTAAATGGAGTAATGAGACCGGTCTTGCTACCTCGACAACGAGTGCGCGACTTATGGCCGAAGTCAACCTCAAAAACTCATACAGTACGGGTGGTATAGAGTGGCGCCGCAACGACGCGCCTGCCAATGTGCCCTCGACCAAAACGCCGTGTATTATAGCCAACGGCGGATTGATAGGGACCCTGCGCGGTCTCCGCGATGATGTCTATTATCAGTTCCGCCCCTATTTTGAAACGGAAGATGGCGAGACTGTTTACGGCGAATGGATGGGCTTCTATACCGGCGACGCCAATGTGTATTTCGAGCCTGACTTGCTCACCTACCAACCCAAGGTGGCCGGCAACGCGGTGACATTTACCGGCTATGCGCTTGAGGGCTCGGATGAGATTCTGGAGCAGGGTTTCGAGTATTCAAGGAGCAATAGCCCCGCAACGCGAGGCGCCGAGGCCGGGTGGACCCGTGTCAAAGCCTCGGGTATCTATATGTCGGCGTCGGTAGAAAATCTCGATGGCGATTATATCGTGAGGAGCTATGCCGAGACAAAGTCGGGAACATATTACGGCGACGAGGTGTCATTTAGCACTAATGAGGAGTCGGGCTTGAAAGAGGTGATTGCCGACGGCGCGGAAGTTGAGATTAAAGGGTACTATAACCTCAGCGGGGTGTGGTCAGAGCGGCCGTACGAGGGCTTTAACATCGTGGTATTCAGCGACGGAAGCACCAAGAAAGCCATTTATCGCCCATAGCAGAAACTCCCTCCCGACCTATATGGCCCAATTATGACTAAGGGGTTGCCAGACTTGCGTTTGGCAGCCCCTTTTTGGGCAAATCGCAATATAAGTAGTATTTTATTTGGATTTTGGGAAACTTTTATTACTTTTGCACTTGAAAAAAGTAACTCTTTATAACAATTATTAAGTATTAAGAACAAAAAACTACTAATCACGTAAGTATAACACGTAATTAGGAACAAATAATTACAGGAGCAGCGTTGAGTTAACCCGGGTTGATTCAGCGTGGTTTTGGTGTAAATTGACAGCACCGGGCTCCTGCAGGTTTGTAAAACGGATAAAAAACGATAGATATGCCTGTAAAGAAATTTATATGCGCTTTGGCTTTTCTGTGTTTCTTCAGCGTTTCGTGGGCGCAGAAAGCGAACATAAAGACTAACATTCTTTATGATGCGGCGGCCACCGTAAACATAGGGGCGGAATTCAAACTTGCACCGCGGTGGTCGTTTGATATATCGGGAGATTACAACGGGTGGACTATCAATGAACATAAGTGGAAACACTGGTTTGTGCAGCCCGAAGCCCGCTACTGGTTCTGCGAGGCGTTCGTAAAGCATTTTGTTGCTTTCCATGCTATTGGCGGACAGTACAATGTGGGCAACATCGAGGGACTGCCCAATTTCTTAGGCAGCGATTTCTCCAAGCTTGCCAACGAGCGGTACCAGGGCTGGGGTGTAGGAGCCGGTGTGGCATACGGATATGCGTTGCCTCTTGCCCGCAACTGGAATTTAGAGTTTGAGATTGGCGTTGGATATGTCTATTTGGATTATGACATCTTTGAATGCCGTGACTGCGGCCGTAAGACTGGCGAGAAAAAGCACAACTACGTTGGCCCGACCAAGGCCGCAATCAACCTTGTGTATGTTTTCTGACGTTAAGGAGGAATGATTATGAGGAACATTAATATCTTTAAAACAATAATATCAGGCGCATTTGCCCTTTGTACATCCGCTCTCCTTGCGGCCCCGCAAAACGCCATGCCGACAAAACAGGTCGTTGTGTCGTCAGATTCTTGCGCGTGGGGAATGCAGCTCAACGATTTGCGTATGCGCCACGTTCAAGACGACATGAGCATCACGCTCGATATGCACCTTAACGATTACGTGATGAAAGGCGACCGCGCCACCGTTTTCACGCCGATGCTCGTCAACGGCAGCGACACCCTCGACTTAGCCTCTGTGGGCCTCTACGGTCGCATCCGTTACATCCAGTATATGCGCAACGGCAACCATGGCATTTCGGGACCTCAGGAGCTGTCCTATCTGTACTCCCGTCGCCCCGAAAAGATACAGTTGCAGAAAACCGTTCCCTACGAGGAGTGGATGAACGGCGCGACCCTGTGCATCGAGCGGCGCGACTACGGTTGCTGCCACACGATACTCGACAGCGACATTCTCCCTGCCGCCAAGTGGTATGAAGTCGGTTTCACTCCGCAATTCCGCTATGTCACGCCCACAGCCGAGACGGTCAAGACCCGTCAGCTTAAGGGCCGCGCCTATGTGGACTTCCCGGTCAACATGACCAACCTCTACCCCGACTATCGCAACAACCCCGCCGAGCTGCAGAAAATCATTGCAACCATCGACTCGGTACGCAACGACGAGGATATAACCATTAACGAAATCACTATCAAGGGTTATGCGTCGCCCGAAAGCCCGTGGGATAATAATACGCGCTTGGCCAAGGGGCGTACCGCTACCCTCAAGAGATATGTCGAGAACCTGTATGACTTTGACCGTAACCTCATAAAGACCGATTACCAGCCCGAAGATTGGGATGGTCTGCGTGAATTTGTGGCCACGTCGGGCCTCGAACACAAAAACGAGATACTCGCCATCATCGACGACACAACGCTGTCGCCCGACCCCAAAGAAGCGCTCATCAAGAAGAGCTATCCCGAGGAATATAACTTCCTGCTTCGCAATGTCTACCCCGGGCTCCGTCACTCCGACTACACGATATTGTACACAATACGCCGGTTCAGTAACCCGGAGGAGATTAGACGAATCATGGCCGAGACACCTCAGAAACTGTCGCTTGACGAATTCTTTATTCTTGCCCGAACGCTCGAACCGGGCAGCGAAGAATATAACGACGTATATGAAACGGCCGTTCGTATGTATCCCACCGACGCCGTCGCCAACCTCAACGCAGCCAATACGGCCATGCAGCGAGGCGACCTTGTCGCTGCCGAGAAATATCTCGAAAAGGCCGGCACAGGCGATGCAGCCGGATACTCACGCGGCATCCTCACCGCTCTGAAAGGCGAATATAAAGAGGCTCTTGATATATTCAACAGCGTGTCGGCCACCATTCCCGAGGCCGAACAGGCTGCCAAAGAAATTCAGGAAATCCTAAATTTCCAATGACATAAAAACAATTTCCGAAAATAAAAACAATAAATCCAATAATTAACAAAATGAAAAAAAGCACCATTCTCCTTTCTGCACTTGCCCTGCTTGCGGCAAGCTGTGCGACAGACGAACCGGGTGTAAACAACCCCGATGAAGGCCAGGAAGCTGCATCAAGTTTCATCACAATTCGCGTGATGCCGTCGCCCACAACGCCGCTCAGCCGCGCCAACGACGACGATAGCAAGAATTATGAAAACGGTACCGCCGACGAAAACAACGTTGAGCGTGTAAGATTCTATTTCTTTGACACAGCCGGCAATCCTTTCGGTGTTCACAAGAACACTTCTGCGAGTACTTATGACTCGTACATCGACTGGTATCCAACCGATAGCGACATTGACAAAACCGGTGAACCCGGCGGCAATGAAAGCGTAGTTGGCGATAAGACTGTAGAAAAGGTTCTCAAAGCCACTCTTGGTATCAACCTTTCGGGCACTGATAAACCTGCCGAAGTTCTTGCAGTTATCAACCCGACACAAGACGTGTTGAGTGTTCCCAACAGCCTTGACGCGGACAAGAAAATCAACGGCCCGTCGCTTGGCGACCTCCAAAAGGTTGTAAACGACTATCTGACAGGCCGAAACGAAAAGGCATTCTTGATGAGCAACTCGGTGTATCTTGAAGGCCAAAACATTGTCTATACAACCAAACTTAAAGACGAACCCGGCAACTCCAATTTTGCCAATAACCCCGAAGATGCAGAAAGCAATCCCGTTATCATATATGTTGAGCGCGTGCTCGCCCGCTTCGACCTTGGGCTCGACGCAGAGTTCATCAATGGTGGTATTGATGCCAAAGGTGGTAAAATATATAAAGCCGGCAATATTTTGGTGAACGACTCTGCGTCGCTCGACAAGACATATACCGACGCTGAAATTTATGTGAAATTCTTAGGGTGGAACGTAACCCGCACTACATCACAATCGCGCCTTGTCAAGGAGATTGATGCCACGTGGGGTGACAAAATCCTGGGTACAGGCATACCCTGGAACACTGCTGATTTTCACCGTTCGTTCTGGGCTATCAACCCCGACCCCGAAAACAACCCCGACTTCACTTTCCGTTACGGCACTTTCGGCAAGGATGCCAACAGTGCGACCGGCAACTTCAACCCTGCGCAGGCTCTTGGCTTCCCCACCGAGGCTAACAAGTATATCTCGACATATATGCAGGAAAATGCCGCTCCATTCAGCAGCCCGGCATCTTTCCAACCTAACTGCTCGCAGGTTATCGTAGCCGCTCAGCTCGTAAACAAGGAGGGCGACCCGCTCACACTTGCCGAATGGGGTTACAAGAAATATACCATCACCGGTCTCAAAAATCAGCTTGCCAGGGTTCTCAGCAACCTGTACAGTGTAGAAGGGAGTGTTTATACACCTATCAAGCCCGACCAGATTACATTCCAGTATGCCGACCCGCTCAACACATCAAGCGACCGGAACTACTGGGTATATGCAGTGCTGACCGGCGACGCTGCAAAACTCACATGGCAGGTGGGCAAAGGCGATAACGCCACTAAACTCAACACGGTAGCAGAGGTCAACGCCTACATTCGCGACCAGGTAAATCATGTAATGATATGGAACGGCGGTTTGACATACTACTTCTTTAACATCCGTCACCTCGGTGCGGAAGAGACTAATTCGGGCTATTTCGGAATAGTTCGTAACCACATCTACCGCAGTACCATAACCAGCATTTCCGGTCTCGGCGTGCCTGTTTATGACCCCGAACAAGTTATTATTCCCGAAACTCCGGACCCCGACGATTTCATTATCTCAGCTGACCTTCGCATCCTGCAGTGGCGTGTAGTCAGCCAGAGCTATGAGCTGAAATGGGAATAATAGTCCCTTAATGATACGACGTTCAAAGAGAGTGCATAGACACTCTCTTTGAAAGCGTATCAAAAACACAAAATAACCATACAGGAACCGATGAAGTTTCAAAAAACAATAAAAACATTCATTGCGGCTGCATTAACCGCAATACTCTCTTTCTCAACAACTTCGTGCGAAGATTTCTTTGACTACGAAGGCGATTGTGACGTTGTTCACAAAGTCAGGTTTGTGTATGACCGAAACCTGAAATGGGCTGACGCTTTCCCCTCGGAGGTTAAGTCGGTCAACCTTTATGTATATGACTCTCAAGGAGTCTTTGTTAAGAAATATACGGGCAAGGGCAACGAGCTGTCCAACCCCGACTACAATATAACCCTCGACCTCCCGGTGGGAAGCTACAGCCTTGTGGCCTGGTGTGGTCTTGAAAACGAAGGTGCCACCGAGGAATCGTTCACCGTACCCGAACCCGTGGCCGGAGAGAGCCGCATCGAAGAGCTGACATGTATTCTCAACACGCAAAACGCCCCGGTAACGCGTGCCGACGGCGACGACACCATGCCCACGTCAGACAAAAGGCTCCACTTTTTGTATCACGGCATTCTTGACATCACTCTCGAGGATAATCACGACGGTAAGGAATACGTTTATACCATAAACCTCACCAAAGATACCAACCACATACGCATCATCCTGCAGGAACTTTCAAACGATGAAGGTCTGAAAGCCGATGATTACGAAATATCTCTCGAAGCGGCTAACGGCCTGATGGCTTACAACAATGAATTGCTGGGTAACACGACCATCAAATTCAAGCCGTGGGACCAGCAGTCGGATATTATCGGCGTAGGCCGCCCCGAGGCCGACAACAACGATATCCGGTTTGTGAAAGGTCTTGTGGCCGACCTCAGTGTGGGCCGCATGATGGCTTCGCAGCTCAATGACATGATGCTTACCATACGCGACGCCGAAACAAAAGAGACTATCATAGCCCGAGTGCCCATAATACAGTATGCGCTTCTTTCGCGCCCGTACTATGAAATGGCATACGGACACCAAATGGATGACCAAGAGTTTCTTGACCGTGAAGATGAATATGTAATGACATTCTTCCTCTATCAGAACCGCTGGATTGACTCGTATATTGACATCCTCCAGTGGCGCATAGTTCTTCATGATTACGATTTAGGATGGGAAGACCGATGAAATTTTTTAAAAGAAATATTATAAAATTCTTTATTGCGGTTTTCCTGCCGGCAATGCTCTCGTCGTGCGTATTTGACTCATACGAGCAACTTCCGGGAAAGGCTGAGGATGAAGGTCATTTCATGATACTAAGAGTAAACGCCTTAGACGGAGGTATAACCGGCGACGATATAGGCGACGGTCGTGAAATGGTTAAATCGTTGCGTATTATCATGCTCAATGACGGCGCAGTGGAGCTTAACCGCTACATCACGTTGGGCCAGGGTCAGGAAGGTATCAACATGGCCAATCTGGACTATGTTCTTACTGCCAGAACTGTTGAGGGCAGCAAGAAATTCTATCTTCTCGCCAATGAAGAGAGCGTAAACGATTTAATGTTCAAAAGCGAGGCAACATTGCCGGAGACATTGCCCACAAATCTTCATGACTATCTTGAAAGCGTCACGCCCGACGCCAACAATGTATCGGCCGGACAGGATTTTGAGAACATAATAAATGCCATTTACTTCCAGCCCGACTATACAGCTGATAATTCCGGAAACATTTATCTCCCCTATTCTTCTTATTATGACGGTTATGAAGTATCAGAAGAATCACCGTCGAATGTTCTCAACCCTTTGCAGTTGCACCTTGTTCCAGTGGCAACCAAATTCATGTTTCAGTTTGTCAATTATCGCTTACACACTGTTGAAATAAACAATATTACTGTTTCGAGCAAAAACACTGAAAACTATCTCCTTGCCCGAGTAAACTACCCCGACTATACCAAGACATTTGAAGGAACTGAATATTATTGGGTTGACTGGCTTGCAAAAGTCTCGGAAGCTTCTCATAACAATGCTGATTTTTATGACAATACAACTTTTAACGAGAAATACGGGTGGATAAGCAACTATGATATGCCCAGCAAGGAAGTTGTTGAGAAAGCCATTTTCATTGACGGAACAAATGTTAAAGAAGTTCCTGCCGGTCAACCTGTTGAGGATTCGGAAGATATTTCGCCAAGCACATTGGTTCTGGGGCCTTTCTATGCCCCCGAAAGTTGGAATTCATATACTTATCGAGACGAGAATTCCAATCAAGATGTCACCATACAACGTTACGGGCTGACTTTAGGGCTTCATGACACGTCGTCTCTTTCGGGGCACGACCCGGCGTTTGAAGATGTTGCCATCGACAATCTCCAGGCCTTATTCCGCAACACTTGCGTGTTAATCAAGGTTACTATGAGCGAGGGGCCTGTTGAAGTATATGCTGAAATTAATCCATGGACTGTTAAATCTGCTAACGGATGGCTTGTGGAGGGGAACGCACCTTCCAACAATCCATTCTAAAAATGACTTTTAAATGGATATCACGAAGTTTAAATATTATCTTTTCATATTGCCGGTTATTGTTTGCTGGGCCTGCTCGTCAACAGAGCAGGATGACGAGCCCGAACAATTGACCGGAGAGGTCGTGCCTAAACTTTATGTTGCCGCAAATAAACCTCTGTCGGCAGCAGAGCCACTGGCCAACGAAGATGAAAATATGATAATAGAATCGTTTGACTCTAACAGCATACTTTACTTTTCACAGTTGGGGACCACACTAACCCCCAATTTCTCCAATTTCGATGAGACTGCACAGCCTTATTGCTATCAGTACCAATATAGCCCCGAGGTGGGTGCCAACTGGGATAAAGGATACAATTTTAAGTGTAAAAAGTCTTGTAAACCTTTCGATTGGACCTTAGTCCCACAACTTGGTTCGGTTGGTAATACATTCTCATTCTTCGCCATGTATTTTCCCGGCGACAACGAGGTCAAATGGAAAGTCCAGGCCGACCAGTCGGATAAGGCAAACTTCATCCGGTCGGACATCATGGGAGCGTATCATGCAACCTCCTCACTTTATACGCGTTTGCGCTTCAATCTGTTCCACCTGATGGTTTATCTAAAAGTCACCATCTACGTTCCGACTCACAAGGACAGCGACGTTAACAACAATTTCAGCTACTCAGGTTTCAATGAAGATGCTCTAATCGGCGCATACGTGCTCAATGCCAATACTCAATTTGATATTGACTGGCTGGCTGTTCGCAGTTCCGACAAGATGGCGCCGCTGACCCAGTCGGTTGATTCAAAGGAAAATATCAAAATGTACACCCACAGCTACACGGGCGAGACGATAAAGATTAACGTGCGCGATTATTACAATGGAGGTTCTATAACCGAAGACGATGTGCGCGCTTATACTTTCAGTGTAATATTTCCAAGCCAGGCCTTTAACGACAATTTCCTGTGCTTTGCCCTTAAAGATGTTGATAACTCTACACGATATTTCTATTTCTCAGGTTCGCAGATTGTTGGCGACAGCGGTAATTATAGTCTTTCGCAAGGGACTCTGCAGGAGCTAACCCTCTATTTGCCGCGTAACTCCAACGAAACAATACTTGTCGGCGCAAACATCCTCCCCTGGAAAGATTCATTAACCGACATGACAGTCTCAAAAGACCCTGTAGGCCGAGATTAATAATTTCGAAGATGAAAAGTAACATACTGACATATTTTATTCTGCCGGCCATCGTATTGACGGTTACGGGATGCTCCGACCGAAATATTGACGATGACCCTTCGGAATTGGACAGCCCTCCGGTATATGTTCAGGCTGATATCAGGCACAATTCTCAGTCGCGGGCATATCAGCCTGAGGGAGAAGTTGTTGATGGCACATATAACCTGACATTCCCAACCACGACAACCGATGTTTATAATGTCGGGGAAGTCAATTTCGGTATAAGTGCCGAAAATCCACAGATAGGATATGTTACATTGCCGGGAGATTTGCCTTTGAAATGGCTTTCGGTTGGCGGCGGTTCAACCCCTACCCTATATCTTGACAATATACCCCGGAATCTTGACGGAGCCACATCCTCTACCACTGTAACCTTCGCTGCGGGCAGTAACTCAAACCCCTATATTGCTGCACCGTTTGATTCAATCGGAGGCTCTAACGATTTGCTTTGGGGAGCGAAAATGTTTCAGCGCAATGCCGGCACGCTCCGTTTTGACCTCCAGCACGCAATGGCCCGTGTAAGGCTCATAATAACCGTTGACAATACAAATGGCGAGATTGACCTGACCGGAGCTACCGTTAAGATTACAAAGCTTAATCAGACTCCCTTATCGTTCGACCGCATTGAGGGGACTTTCAATCTCAATACCGACGATATGAGCGCATATTCAGATCTCGTATTTATTACTCCCGATGATGACACTCGAGACTGGATACATCAATACTCTCTCCCCGACGATAAGAATGTTTATCAGTCACCCGATTTTGTCCTCCCGCCACAAGATATATTGCAGGATGAAAACCGCCCTCAGCTCATCATTACGCTGGCGAACGGGGTGCAGTATTCCGGAATTTTGCCAAGCGCCATGCTTATAGGCGATGGCGTTCATGACGAGCCCTCCTACCCGGTGGCTTTTAGTTTTCTAAGCCAATATGTACTGACAATCAGAACAGTAGTAACCGACGAACCTCCAACTCTCACGTTCATGCCTGTCTATGTGATGAAATGGGTTGATAAAGGGTCGTTTGACGAAGAAGCCCACCAGTCAGGCATATACACTGCACAAGAGTTTTACAAGATGATTGAATACTACAACAATGGCAATACTTTCCAGCTTGACCGCTACGGAAAACAAAAGGAAGTGAACAATAACAAAGTGTGGTATTTCGATTTTTGGCACGGTGTAACTCTTGACTACGATAGAATCAAAGGCAAGATGAAGGTTAACGATAAAGCCGGTCCTTTCGTTTTCTCGTTCAACAATTTTACTATATCAGTCAAATATGACGATACAGAAGATGGCACTAAGGCTGTAAATTCGACCGAGTTATACAGTATAGTAACAGGCAATAGCAATTAATATCTTTAACGTTTGCTCGAATGAAGTTTCTAAAAAACATATATATCATATTTTTTGCTCTTATAATTTTCTTTACTACCGGATGTAGCAATGAGATTATAGGTATTGAGGATGGAATGAATCAGCCTCAACCGCTTGTTGTTATTGCCAATATTGCCGGTAAAGCAAAAACGACATCACGCATACAGCAAGGGACCGACGACAACTGGTCGTATACCGATTTTGAGAATAACGATGTGATGGGGTTCTTCTCTTCGGCAGGGAACTGGCTTGATGATAACGGCAACGGAGGCTTCAACAACACCGCACTGCGCTACGATGCCAACCTAAAGCAATTCTCTGATGTCAACAATGGTGTGGAATTCAGCCCTACACAGATAAGCGGGTCTAAAATTTACATGTACTACCCCTATTGTGCTGATATTGAGACTACAGGATTTGAATTACGAGATACAGATATATCATCGGGCGATACCCTCAGATGTGTCGATTTCCTTTCGTCATACAAGATTGAGGTTTCGGGTGTACTCAACGGCAAGAAAATGGCTCTATTCGGCGAATTTGACCATGCTTTTTCCGAGCTTATCATAATGCGCGGCGAAGGGTTTGACCGCCCTCCGAAAGGGAAGGAAAGAATCACGGCTGTGCTTAGCGACCCTGTGACCAACATACAGGTTACAATCAACACCGATAACGGTGACTGGGTTGTAGACCCGCAGCTAATATATAACGAAAACAACAAGTACAATCTTAGCCGGGAGAAGGCTTATCGTTGGGATGCCTGGCATGGGAACAATTACGGTATAACAGTTCAAGATAGAGAAGGCCGACCGGCATGGTACATTATCGTTCCCACCATAGGCAGTCAGGTTGGTAAAACCCGCCCGGGGCCTCGCTCGATGGTTCAGTACATTGAATTGTTTGACAACGAAGGCAATCTCCAGCAAGTTACGGCGTTACGTCTGAGTGGCGGTATGACCAAGTATGTGGATGCCGGCTGGCGCTACCCCATGGAGATTTCAATGAAAGAGATGGTTCCGACGGTCAATCCATATAACATCGTTCCCTGGAACGACGATGTCAATCTGACCGACCAGCGTACACGTGGAATCAACAATATGCCTGAATTTGAGGACTGGGTACGAAAATATAACGCATACATTCTCGAACCAACTCCCGAACGCATAAATGAGCTTCTAAAATATGGCGATTTGTATGTTGATGAAGAGAAAAATAATATCTGGCATTTCTACCTCCTTACCGACTTGGATATGTCGGCATACAATTCATCCGGTTCGGGTGACGACGGCACGACATCTGACGTCATCATCCCCGTGCTCCAAGACATCCTCGACGGCGAAGGGACAACCCTTGTCAACGGCAAACATCAGAACCATAAAATAATCGGCCTTGATAAGACATTTGTCAATCAACTGAATACGGTTAACGGCAAAATAACCCATATTGATTTTGATGAGCCTGATGTACGCCATAACACCACATCGCCTATCGGTATATTGGCAAATTCAATCACCGACGGGGCGATTGAGGACTGCAATGTCGATACCGGAACGCTTATAAACTTTAACGGACCCGCGGGCTTTGTGTGCGGAACACTTGCCAACGGCTCTATAACCGGCTGCACCCTCGAAGGATTCATGGTGGCGACGAGCACCGGAAGCGGCGAATACGCCAAGATTGTAGGGACTCAGCCCACCGGAAGTGTCATTTTCTCCGGAAACAATGCAAACGGTGTAACATTAGGAACTAATAATTGACGACAGTCGAACACAAGAGTTGAAATATGTTAAAAAAGCAAATCTACATAATTTGTCTGTTGTTCATGGCAGCGATTCTGAATTCCTGTCAGGATGATATTTTTGACTTATTCTCCGATACTAACGACGAGCTACCGATTGAGTTCAATTTCAATCTGCCACAATCGGACAGGTCGCGGGCGTTCACAGACGACATTCCTGTAAAAACCTCGTTTACAGATGGCGACGTTATCCATATTCTCGGAACTTTTCAGACGAAAGCTCTGCAAGAAGACGGCAGTTTCGTGACGGGTGAGGTCAAACGTTACGGTGCGCTCCAATATAATTCAACCACGCGTAACTGGGTCGCCGTGTCGGGCAATACTCTTACTTGGCCCTCAATAGCCACGAGTGCAAGTTTTGAAGCTTATTACGTAAGCGGAAGTAACGGTGTTCTTACTGCCGAGAATCCGGTCTTTCAGAGTACCCTATCCAACATTACTCCGATGACCGACCCTCTGCAGGCTTCGGCAAGCGGTATCGTATACGGACATGCCGTTGAATTTAATTTCTCGCATATCTGCGCCAATCTGATGCTTACAGACCTGCAGCCCATGGTGTCAACGGTCTATTTCCTAAACACGTCTGACGTATATGAATCGGACATGACCACCAAGCGCGAGTTCAACAACGGATTTCAGTTAAAACTCCAGCAAGACGCCAACAATCAGCCTCAGTTGGTCTTTGAATTCATTCAGATGCCTGATAGTGAGTATGCTAACGCAAACCACATCGCCGGGAAACCCATGGTGCAGGAAACTATTGATAATGTAGGTAATGTTACGACTACCGGCAAGGTCTATTATTTTCTTCAACCCGGATATTACCCTAAGTTTGAAATTACCTATCCGGCCCAGGCTCCCAATACCTACAGCTATTTGAGTTATGACTATAATTCAATCCCTAAGGATATTGCGGGTCCGAATGTGGAAAATGTCAAACCCCTTCTCGCTGCCAACACAACATACACCCTGGCAATCAATAAATCACCGGGGGTTATTATCACGGCACCTCCTACCGAGGGTGGATGGGATGATGAAGGTGATTACCACATAGTAGTGGATGTTGAAGCTTTCCTGAAAGCTGTATATAACAGCAGCGATTATTCGGAAAACGGTGTGAAAATTCTTGAAGCGACTGCCGATGGTACAAAATTGCTTAAGAATCTGGATTTCAAGAATTTTAATTACTCAAGGTTTAAAGATTCGGGCTTTAATCCCAATGTACAGGACAGCAAGGTTTTTGACGGCAATTTGCATTATATCGAGAATCTCGGCAGCCCATTGTTCAGATACAATTATGGGACAATCAAAAACATAGGGATTAAGAACGCTGTTATAAACGGCACATCATACGAGGATAAATCAAATGAGTTTATGAACCGCCACGGAGCGCTGTGCATGTGGAACCGCCAGATGGCTACTATCTCAAATGTGCGGTTATCCGATATCAATATGACAATCAACGTGCACTCTACACAATCGGAGGGCGAGGATGGCTCTGAAACGCACAATCTGGGATGTGTTGTAGGCTCTAACACGGGGATTTTGTCTGGAGTGGCATTATCCGGGACTCTGTCATTGGTTGTACAACCTGAGAATAACAATTCGGTAAACTCCCGAGTTCTTATCGGAGGTATATCGGGTCAGAACGCAGCCGAAGGGAATATAAATGATGTGTCGTCGCTTGACAGCGGATTGCAAATCAACATTAAGAATACCTGTAAAGGCTCGTTCGGTTCGTTCACCATTGGAGGCATCGTGGGCGTATCATCCGGACTAATATCTAACGTGACGCTTCCCAGTGTGAACATTGACAGCCGGGAAAGCGCGGGGGTAACATCATATATCGGCGGTATGGCCGGCCGATTGGCAGTCACCCCTAATCAAACCTCAAACCTGGTTTCATGCATAGTTGGCGGGAGCGTTTATGCCGGTCCTACAACGGTTTATGAATCTATTAGCAGTGAAAACTACATTGGCGGTCTTGCTGGTGTAGTTATGGGTGTTCCTATCTCGGGGTGTCGCTCGGCCGTTTCGGTGTTTGGAACAAACAACACAATGAGTAACGTAATCTATGCTACCGGCGGAGCATTCGGTCGTATAAGGCCCAGCGATGCAAACAGTTTTGAGGATATAATCGCATACGGCTCGGTTCTGAAAGCTCCCGAAAGTGCCTCTTCGGGTAGTGATATCAGAAACTATGTCGGAGACTTTGCCGGCCTTGTTCCCGAAGGTCAGACATGGGAAGGGGATTATGCTAAACATAACATATTGGTACATTCATTTACAACCAAGTATATTGGTGGCTATCTGGATAATTAATTCATTGCAAATATGATTGTTCTTCATAAAATATTACAAAAAGCCAAGTGCCTGCCAATTTTACTCTCTTTGATAACTTTATGGAGTTGCCAGGAAGATATTTATCAAGGAATCACCGAAAGCCCGGGGAAAGTTGAATTTGGCGGTTATCTGCACCGAAACGCCTCGGTCGTATCACGTGCCGACGGGCTTGACTCGGCCTACATTACCACCGACCCTTTCAAGATGGATTTCTATATTGAGCTTAATTGTGAGGGCTCAACTCCTTATGTCGAATATGGCACATACGTCATTCCCTCGGGCTACGAAGGTCAACTTTGGGCAAAGGAGGGAACAGACGAGCTTAACTGGCACAGTCTGACCGATAAACATACCTTCTACAGCTGGAACCTTACATGGGACCCGGCATCATCAAACGAAACTGACCTCACGCCATGGTCGGCCGACATGGAATATGATCCTCACTCAGCAGCAACCATTCCTGTTCGGTTCTACAATTCAGAGGGTGAAAACGGCTATAATCAGTATCGTAACAATGAGTATCTTGAAAACTTTGTAGGAGCCAAGACCGAGCCATTCGTTTATAAAACACATGGCAAATATGTCGATATGACATATTATCACCTCGCATCGAGAATCAATATAGCCAATTTTATACTTATTGAAAACGACGGTGCGATTCAGGAAAATCTGAAAGCTAATATTACTTTCATCAACATGCCAACAGAGGCCACTTTTGTCCCGCATCCGGCCTCCGGGCGCCCTTGCATAACCAACCCTAAATCAAACGAAGATGTTGGTTTGACATACTATATCGTCAACTCCCCCAACCCTAACGACAAAGACATTTTTTATGTCTGCCCCGAAATTGATTTTTCTAAAATTGACTACAAAATACAACTGACCAGCGACAGTTATAAGGAATACGATACGTATTATGGCAATTTTGAGAATGTAGAATTTATCCGTACCGAGGACTGGGGTTATGACAAAGCTGACGGGTCGGACAAGAAGGTGCTTCACGCAGGCGAAGAAATGATTCTAAATATCACCCTCATTCCAGGGAAAGGGCCTGGCCTGGCCGTTGTTATTTCACCATGGAGTACTGACAAACCCACAGATTCTCAGTATCATACATATCCGGGAATATACACCGAAGCCGAGCTCAACGAACTGCGCAGTCTTTTCTTGTCTCTTATGAGCCCCGATGATGAGGCAACGCTTGGCAAACTTGCACAACTTTTTGATTTATATGGTGTCACAGAGGAGGATGGTACTAAATATTTCATGCTTTATGATAATCTGACCCTAACGGGTAACGAAGCAAACATCTTCCCCGTCTGGAAAGAATACATCCTCAACGGCCTCGGGCACACAATAACAATGAAGACCAATACCGGTAATTATTGGGATACCGGCAACAAACCCTATTTCAATACGGGGCCTGTGCGCGACATCTATTTCACCGATCCAACCGGTACATATACCATCTATATCGACAAAGATGGTTATGTATGGGTCACCAACAAAGAAACGGGTAAACTGGAACAGACCACGAATCGACTTGAAGACCTGAACACGAAGGATAATGGCAAATGGAATAGCTATGACATCAACATCGAAACAGGCGAAATCCGTTATTCAACCTACTTTAACGGCCACATCGTAGGATAAATTCCCACCTGGAATCCCATCGGTTTTATCTCACATAATCCTCCCTTTTACGATTTGAGATAGAACTCAAAATTTGGGAATTCCAATTAAAATCGGCGAATAAATGGAACGGACAACTGTCATAATTGGCGCGGGATTACCACTCAATCTTGATATACCCAAAGATGAGAATTTCCCGTCTACTGCCAATATAACAGAGCAACTCTGTAAACCATATCCTGATTACTCGAAATATTCCACAAAAGTGCTATATCAAACAGATATAGTGCATAAAATCAGGGAATACTGGGAAAATCGATATCCGGTATTGGGAGGCGAAAAATCGACTGCAAATTTTGAGCAGATATTTCACTGTATGGAAATGTATCTGTCTTATTGCCACTCATGGGAAAACAATTGTCCTAACACAAGTATCAATCCGGTGTTTGGCCCCCTTACCTCCCCATCCGTGCTTCTTGACAAGAATGAGCTCAGCTCCGTTGCCAAACAGTTTATTATGCGTCTGATGGATATCATCTCCAAATATGACGCTTACTTCAAAAATGAGAAAGCAGGCAATGAGGTATGGCTGACCGATTTTTTCAAAGGACTGCCCACGCCCGATATTTTCAACTTCAACTATGACAACATGTTTGAAAATATCTATGGGGAGGGGAATTATGTTGATGGATTTGAGTCATTGGCCAACCATAACTATAAGATATTCAACCCCGCAAAGCTTCTCAGAAACAATTGTGCCCTTCCAACTGTAAACCATCTTCACGGCTGTATCAACTATTGGCACATCGATTCTTTTAACGACCATTTGAGAGAAGTACTCTTTCACGATTGGGTAAAATATCCTGATTATCAAACCGTCAGCAAAAAGATGTTGGGCACAACACAAAGCCTCCCACATACCCAGACAGGCGATACAATATTTAACGGGCCTATAATAACCGGACTCAACAAAGAGGCAAAACTAAACTGTATCCCATTCGATTTCTATCATGCGAACCTGGTAAAATCCATAACCGATAATCCCCGACTTCTGATTATCGGCTACGGTTTCGGCGACCTATATTGCAACCAGCTTATAGAACGCATGAACCTGATTCACGGTGATAAAGCGAGGGTTTGCGTGATTGATTACTGGGATGTAGAAAGTTACGAAAGCTGGTTAATGCATGATTTCACCTATGGTAAAATGAATCAGGATTTAGGTACTACCCTATGCATCTATTCTTCACACACCGACTTTGCTGCGGCTGCGCAAGAAATCGGCAAAGACCCGGTTCTATATCGTTATGACTCGGGGCAGCTCATGGTTGGCATACGTGGCTTTAAAGAAGCTGCCGCCCGAAAAGATGAAATAATCCGGTTCCTCAAATCGTGACACCCACCACCTATTCTGAACTATAAGCCAATGAATTATGAGAAAAATAATCATCATCTTTTTGATTATATTTTCATCTGTTAAGTTATTCTCACAGTCTTACGATGAGAATATAGCTGACGCGATGAATTCAGGCGATTGGATTGCATTGGATTCAGTTTATAATGAAGCTCCAAAAGATTCGATTTGGGACTTTCTCGAAGTCTATTCTCGCTGTCTTATCGGAAACCGATTAAACAGACCCGAAGTGTCAATCCCGGCATTTGCCGAGTTGTTGCAGAACCATTCAGAAGAACTTGATTTGGGAAATCTGTTTTCTTCCTCTTTGATGTATGCCATAGATTTATCAAAAGTGGGAAAGAATAAGGAAGCCGCAGAATTATTGACAAGCATATTAGACGCTACCAAGCAATATCTTGACAGTGCAAATGTCGCTGTTATTCAGAACCAATTAGACCTTTACACCGCCTTATCCACTTATAATCCCTACTCTCTATCATTTCAAGGAGAAACGGCAACTATGCTCTTTTCGATTATCAACTCTGAAAACAACAAAGGCTCAAGGTTAAAACTTGATGACTGCTTTATTAACGGAATAGAAGCCGATATTACATTTGACACCGGCGCGGCTCTCAATGTCATTTCTCAAGAAATGGCAGACAAACTGCAATTGATACCGCTTGACGCTTCTATAATTGCAGGAGGTATAAATGATGTTGAAGGTAAATACGTTCTTGCCAAAGAGATTAAGTTCGGGAACCTCACTG
>JAFLTJ010000032.1 GCA_022510465.1 Muribaculaceae bacterium | reverse complement strand
CCGCCCCTTCTATTGGAGCCGACTCTTCAACGAGCCGGCTCTATTTTTTTGCCCGGGGCGGATAAGTTGTAGAATAAATGAAACGCAAGCTTCTCACTGACCGGGAAGCTTGCGTTTATGTAAAGTGGCAAAATGTCTTGATTATTGAGTGATATCGAAGCCGGCCAATTGAACTGCTTTAATAATCTCTTGTTCATTATAGTTTCCCGATACGGTAGCTGTATTCTTTGAAAGACTCACCTCTACAGTATCAACTCCGTCAATAGCGGCTATTGCTTTCTCGACAGTTGCGCGACAATGGGCGCAGTTCATGCCTTCAATTTTGAATACTTGTGTCATTTCAGTAGTTTTATTTGTTTTGTGTGGAATTATTGATTTGATTGCAGCTGCAAGTAGTAACAGAATGAGAATAACCGAACATGCTGTCTCAAATGGACCCAGGTGAACGTGGCAACAATGGCCGGTTGCCGTGCTGTGAAGTGCAAACCATTGTTGTGGGAGCACGTAGTCTATTATCAGGCCGAATGTGATGGCTGTGATAATTACCGACCCAACGTATATTGCCGTAGCTCGCCGCCCCTGCGTGTTGTTTAAAATGAGTATCGATGCAAAATTGGCTGCCGGACCGGCCATTAGCAGTACAAATGCTACTCCGGGCGACAAGCCTTTGAGCATTAATGACATAGCTATTGGAATGGACCCTGTGGCACATACATACATCGGTATGGCGATTAACACCACGGCAATCATTGCTACCAATGGATAGTGGCGGAGCCCTATGAATAGTGAGTCGGGAACAAAAACGGTTATTAATGTGGCAATTACAAGTCCGATGACGAGCCATTTACCCATCATATCAACCATATCGACAAATCCGTATTTTATGGCTTCTACCAACCTCTTATGTACAGGTGTCACGCTCTTGGAAGTTTCTCCGCAGCATTGTTTTTGTTGCTCCTCCTGCCTATCGGGCGCAAACTGCCCAACTGCCATTCCGCCAAATATGGCTCCACATAAGGCTGCAATAGGTCTTATGATGGCAAACGGCAATCCCAGTAGCGAATAGGTTGCCGCGATGGAGTCGACTCCGGTCTGCGGCGTTGCAATGAGAAATGATGTTGTGGCGGCCTTTGATGCACCCTGGCGGCGCAATGAAACGGCTGTTGGTAATACTCCACATGAGCACAAGGGTAGCGGAATGCCTATTAAAGCTGCTTTTACGACTGATTTCCAACTATTTCCGGCTAAATGTCCGGTTAACGTCGCTTCGTTAACAAAGGCGTGTAGCAGTCCGGCAATTAGAAATCCAAGCAGTATATATGGCGACATTTCGTTTAGGATATTTATAAACGAATATAGGAGATGAGTGTAATTCATCGGATTATATGTATTTGCGGTATATAATTAATAATCAGAAAGTTATTCCTCGTCAATTGTGTAATTGATAAAGTCAACGAGTGGCTTAAGAACCAAAAGCCGTTTGGCCGCAATTTCGGGCCATAATTCATGATTGAAAAAATCATTGTCAATAGGGCAGACTTTCCCTAACTCTTTGAGACGCAGCAATTCGGCCTGCGGATGGTCGCGCCCCCAGCCTTTAGGTATCGTTTTGAGTTTATCACCTGTCCATCCCGGGAATAGTTTCAGGAGCTCTTTTTCGTTGATTATTTGCTCGAATTCCTCAATATTATCAACTATCGCATGACGCAATTTTCGCAATACCGGTGATGGCGGGCACCATATCCCTCCATAGAGTCCACTTCCGTCTATCCCGGCATGTATGTAAAATCCGGCGCGGTTGGTTGTGCGCCCATGCGGAGAAATTAGTGCCGAGAAATATGTTTTATATGGAGTTTTGTCAAGGCTGAAACGGGTATCGCGGTAAATGCGGTATGAGGCGGTTCGCCCGCTTTGCCCGGCCAGTTCAGGGATAGCCGGAGTCATTGCAGCAATCACGCGGTCTACTTCTGCGTACCATTGCTCGCGTATAATATCAAACTCGGCTTTGTGTCCCTGAAACCAGGGGCGATTATTGTTGGCGGCGAGTCGACCGAGAAACTGAAAAAACGAATTATCCATTGTGTATTAGTTGATTTCTGTCCAGTCGGCGTCGGTTATACGGTCTGCCGTATCGTATCGTTTGTCCGACGGGTCATTGGTGGTTGGTGTAGCATCATCCGCCGATGGTATATCTTCATATTCAATGTATTCGCCAACATCTTTGTCAATTATTTTCTTACGCACGGTTGGTCGGCGGTTGTTCGTTTGCCCGCCAAACGAACCGTTTCTCTCGCCGCTCATTCCGCGAAAAAATTCCTGCGCTTGTCGTTGCTGTTGCTTCATGGCCGAGTACACTCTCCAAAGAGGGCGTACTATGTAGAAAAACAGCAGTATAAGGATAAACAGGAGGAAGAAAGACATGACCGCAATTTTTTATTGCTATACATTTTTTCGCCCAACGGCCGAAATGATGATATACAGGATGATAGTCCACATTAGGCCCGGAATGCCTTCTGTTACAAGGAAGAGAATTGTGGCAAGTATGATGACATAGCGACGAAAATTTTCGCGCCAGTCAAAGTTCTTGAATTTCAGAGAGAACATTTTCAGGTTGCTGACCATCAGGAGCGATTCTATTATCATAATGATAAGAGTCGTAACCATGCCCGGGAAGCCGTGTGCTGTAATCCAGGCGATATAGCCAACCCAAAAGATAGCGTTAGCCGGAATAGGGAGTCCGATGAATATTGTTGTCTGGCGGTCGTCAACATTAAAACGGGCCAATCTGAGCGCTCCTATAATGGCTATAAACAGAGCGCAATAGGCCCAATTTGTGGGACCGGCATAATGGTTGATTACGTTGAATAGCATTAACGACGGGGCGAGGCCAAATGATACCAGGTCGCTTAATGAGTCAAGCTCTTTCCCAACAGCTGAGTATGCTTTAAGAATTCTCGCCATAGCTCCGTCAAGAAAATCCATTATAGCGGCTACGCCTATAAAGATGAAAGCCCATTGAAGCCCTGTCAGCGAACAAGCAAATTGGTCAAAAGCGCTGAACGACATTATGCAGGCAATTGCGCCTGCGGTCAGATTGCAGCACGTGATAGTATTCGGGATTGATGCCTTGACTCTTGAAAGAATTGACATAATTAATAGACTGTGAATAATGTTGTTAACCGTTTTTTACTTCAATCGGGCTATTTCGGTTATTCCTCCCGTTGTTTTATCGCCTATTTTAACGAAAATCTCCGTGTCAAGCGGCAGATATATATCAACACGCGACCCGAATTTGATAAAACCAAGATGATCTTCTATTGAACACTCATCGCCTGGTTCCGGATATGTTACTATTCGCCTGGCTATGGCTCCGGCAATCTGGCGAACAAGAATTTCGTGTCCGCCATCGGTTTTAATCACTATTGCCGAGCGCTCGTTTTCTGCGCTTGCTTTAGGTAGATAGGCCGACAGGAAACGCCCCGGCTGGTGGCTTACCATTTCAACTTTCCCGTTCACCGGAAACCAATTGGCATGAACGTTGAATACTGTCATAAATACCGACAGCTGGATGACGCGACGGTGGAGTATTTCGGCCTCATAGGTCTCCTCGAGAGCCACAACCGTTCCGTCAACAGATGAAACAACGGTCTGCGGAGTGTTTTCACCCACAAAACGACGCCTGGGCGACCGGAAGAAATTTAGAACCAACAGAAAGATAATTCCTGAGACGATGGAGAATGTCAGCGGAATCACGCGCAGGCCAATAAAAAGCCATGCCAAGAGATTGATAACTCCCAGCATAAAGAACAGGATTAGTAAAATATTTGTTCCTTCGCGATGTATCTTAACTTTCATTCTGTTTCCGGTACTGGCCGGTGTTTGTAACCCTGTTGCGGGTTGTTAGTGATGCAAATTTAGCAAATTTTTTAAGAAGCGATTAAAATTTTCTCATAAAATTTTAATCGCTCTCAGATTAAGGTATTTTAATCATTAATCAAGCCCATACTCCTTAATTTTGCGGTAAAGAGTCCGCTCCGATATGTTCAGCTCTGAGGCTGCAGCTTTACGCCGCCCTCCGTTTCTGATAAGGGCTTTTCTAATTGTTTCCTTCTCTGTTTCCTCCAGGGTAGGAGTGGGGGGTGCTGTGAAATGGTCGTTGGAAGGTTCGAAGCGAACTATTGAATGGGTGAGGTCAGGCGACGCCGTTGTATCTTCCGAGTAGTCAACAGATATGGCCGAGCGGATGCTGGCCGAATTGGAATTAATGTTCCCGGTTGTAGAGTTTCCGATAGACTGACGTAAGGCATCGATTTCCCGTTGCATTGACAGAATCATACTGAAAAGCATATCCCGTTCGCGTTCGTACGAGCCGGGAGCTGTAGTCCCGGCCACCGCAGGGATGTAGTCGATGCGCTCCGGCAGGTGTGCCGAGATTTTGTCGGTGTTAATGGTATTCCCCGCATCAAACAGCGCAACCTGGTCTATGACGTTTTTAAGTTCTCTGACATTCCCCGGCCACCGGTATGTGCTCAACAGCCGCTTGGATTCGTCGGTTAATGAGATTGGCGGCATACGGTATTTTTCGGCAAAATCGCTTGCAAACTTTCGTGCCAGCAGTATGATGTCGTTCCCTCGGTTGCGCAATGGCGGAACAGTGATGGTTACTGTGGAGAGTCGGTAGAAGAGGTCCTCTCTAAAGCGCCCTTCGGCAACGGCGCGTGTCATGTCAACATTTGTTGCGGCAACGATTCTTACATTTGCTTTCTGAACGGTCGAAGAGCCCACTTTGATAAACTCGCCGCTTTCGAGCACTCGCAGCAGACGAGCCTGGGTTGTCAGCGGGAGTTCTCCGACCTCATCCAGGAAGATGGTGCCACCGTCGGCTTCTTCAAAGTACCCCTTACGCGTTGCAACGGCGCCAGTAAACGACCCTTTCTCGTGTCCGAACAGTTCGCTGTCGATTGTTCCCTCGGGAATCGCACCACAGTTGACTGCGATATATTTTGCATGCTTGCGGGAGCTGTACTGATGGATTATTTTAGGGAAAAACTCCTTTCCGGTACCACTCTCGCCTGTGACGAGAACCGACAGGTCGATGGGGGCAACTTTAATGGCTCGCTCAACGGCCGCAATCAATGCCGGAGCATTGCCAACGATGCCAAATCTCAACTTTGCCTCGCGTGCTTGGTCTGATATATGCTGTAATTCCATCTTCGGTTTATTTGTACTGCTCTCTCAACCGGTATGTCTCTCTTCTCAAAAATTCACCGAGTTCCTCGATTGAACCGGCATGACGGCGCTGTTCATCGACCGAAATCGGGTTCCCAATACTGATGTGTATAGTGTCACCGTTGCGGTTGAACACCTCGGCCGGTAATCTGAGTGTTCTCAATTGCCAGCTGACGATGCCCAAAAAGTTGAACCACCACGAATTACTTCCATGAAAATAAACCGGTATTACAGGAACTTTCAGCTGGTCAATCAGGCGGATAATGTTTGGTTGCCACTGGCGATCTCCAAGTTGCAACTTGCGGTTAACTTTTGAAACGGCACCGGCCGGGAAAAATCCGAGAGGATGGCCTCGCCGCACTTGCATGATTGCTTCTTTAATACCTTTCATCGATACAGCCCTCTTGGCAGGGTCGTCACTGGCAAGAGCGTCGACCGCAATGAAATTGGGCCGCATAGCCGAGATATAGTTCAAAATCATGTTTACCATTACCTTAAACTCGGGTCGGCGCGAACCGATGATATCAATCAAGCAGATGCCGTCCATGGCTCCAAATGGATGATTGCTGACGGTTATAAATGCGCCGGATGGTAAATTGTCAAGCACCTCCTCATTGTCTATCCGGAGCTTGATGTTGAGGTCGCGCAGAACGCCGGTGCAAAACGGCGCACCGGGCGTGTGGCAGTTGTCAGAGTGAATTTTGTTTACCTTGTCAATCGAAAGTAGCTTGAATAGCCATTTTATCAGTTTGTTATGCCCCTTGAGCGGTGGGGCGAAGGAGGTTATGTCGTCAACCGACAGAACTTCGGGTCTTATATCGTATTGTTGATTTTGGTCCATTCTGAAAATGATTGTTGATTTAACTTGCAAATGTAATGAATTTATCTGAGACGAGCAATATCGATATTTTTACAAACTTTGTCTATAATTTTGCACTTGCTTGTTGAAAGTAGGCTTAATTTTTTATTACCTTTGTGGTCGAAACTATTGTTAATGACGTGTCAAGTTAGACCTTATAAAGTGGTTAAACCTAACTCTCTGATACAAAGGAAGAATTGGTAGTGCCACTATTTATAGCCACAAAAGTGCTTCTAACTAATTGACAACCATTAGTTAAAAGCTTTGTCGTTTTAGGCTAGGCCTCAAGTTCGTAGGCATTTTTAATGCAATTACAAAAGGATGTTTAATTTTGAATAAAATGGCACAATGTTCTCAATATTTAAGTATGTTTAATAATGGCAAAGAGAAATCAATATTTAATAATTGATAACATCAAACTATTCCTTTTGCTTGGGGTAGTTTCAATTCATTGCAATGTTTTGACGTCTGATGCAGTCTATTTGACATCCTTAGGTGCTAATGCAGTAATCTTTTTTTCTTCTACATTAACCCGAACATGCGTTCCTGCTTTCTTTATAATTTCGGGTTTCCTTTTTTATCAAAATAAATTCAGTTTCCAAAGTTATAAGGATAAACTTTATAGAAGATTTTATACTTTATTTATCCCTTATATGTTATGGAATTTAATATCATTAATCCTTCAAATTTTAAAAATCAAATATTTAGGATTCCCAGACCACGGCCTCTTCGAAGATGGAAGTATTCAATGGATAAAAGTTTTTGAAGGATTCTACAATTATGTGGATGGTTATCCTTTTGCATTTGCTTTTTGGTTTATACGAAATTTAATGATATTCATCCTATTATCTCCTGTCGCTTATTTGATAAGTTGTAAAAAAATATCAATCGGGTTAATTTTTATCTTTATCTGCTTGGCTTTGAATACAACTTTATGGGGTTTTAGCTTTTTTATAATTGGAGGTATCATCGCTCGATATTTTAAAAATATTATTTTTAAAATGTCCATTTACCCATCCATTGCTTGCGGTATCCTTTGGATTACGGTTGCCATTATAAACATCCGCTTCCAGTTTGACTATCTTTCCTCAACTTATCTGTTTATTGAGAGCATTTCATCGTTGATTTTTATTACCTATATGATTAAATCTATAAAGGGGAGAGCTATAAAGAGTATAATCGAGAAATTTGTTCCAGCCACATTTTTTATTTATTCATTTCATCAGTTATACTGCTCTGTAACAAGAAATTTCTACATTAAAATTTTCGGATTGGATACCTCTAGTGGTATTATCATGGCATATCTATCTTCCCTTATAACGTTAATCGGACTTTCCTATTTAATATGGATAACCTTAAAAAGGACTTGTCCCTCTGTCCTAAATATTTTATGTGGGAATAGAGGAAATTCCTCTTTTTAGCCGTCGGGTTTGAAAATAAAATTCCCCTTTGGCTGTTCGGTTTTGTAAAATAATTGAAAATCATGTATATAACCAACATAAAACAATACGATATGACTGAATGGGAAAAAATGCAGGCACATGAAATCTATGATGATTTTGATGCAGATTTGTTTAACCGCAGAGTTGAAGCAAAGAAACTTTTCAAGGAGTTTAATGCCACTACCGATGACGAAGTGGAGCGACGACAGGAAATCTTGAAGAAACTGTTCAAGAAAATTGGTGAAAGAGTATTCATAGAACCAAACTTTACATGTGAGTTCGGCAAAAACATTACGCTCGGCAATGATTTATACATCAATTTCGGTTGTACATTGCTTGACTGCGGTCAAATCAAAATAGGCAACAATACGTTGCTCGGACCTAATGTGAGTATGTATTCAGCCAATCATTCACTCGACGCACAAGAACGGATTGAGGGGGCTTTAATCCCCATGCCAATTACAATTGGCAATCGCGTATGGATTGGTGGCGGAAGTACAATTCTCGGTGGAGTAACTATCGGGGATAACTCGGTAATCGGGGCCGGAAGCGTCGTAACCAAGAGCATTCCGTCGGGCGTAATAGCTGCCGGAAATCCTTGTCGTGTAATTAGAAAAATTACTGATAAAGATAGGGTTGGATTTAAAAAATGAAAATATAATCATTAACGCGGTTAGCCGATTTTTTATTACTTTTGTGATGTTAAAGAAAAATGGGATAAAATTTATGGCAAAATATAGTTATGTTACATCGGGAGTATGCTCTCGGGCTGTAGAATTTGAAATTGACGATACCGGAGTGGTTCGCAATGTTCGTTTTGATGGCGGTTGCAATGGCAATACGCAGGGAGTCTGCGCATTGGCTGAGGGTCGTAAGGCGACAGAAGTATGTGCTTGCCTCAGCGGTATTGACTGCAAAGGCCGGGGAACATCATGTCCCGACCAATTGTCTCGAGCCATAGCCGAGGCCCTTGGAATGTCGTAATGAGACAATCGGAAATTTAGCATATTTGCATGTTGAATATTCTTCCTGAAAAATTGTCTCTGAAAAACAGAAATCTGGCTATTATATTGATTCTGTTTGTTATAGAGCAAATCTTCTTTTTGGCGATAAAAGCCGGCTTTATATGGTGTGTTGACACGCCTTCCTATATGGCTGCATGGGAAAAGATTAAGTGCGGTCAGATTGATGTTTTTAGGACCCCGGTCTATCCGATATTTATTGGATTCTTTAAAACATTAATGGGGGATGAGTGGTGTGTCGCCGGGATAATCGCCGCTCAGGTTATAATATTCGGAATCTCGATTGTGGCTCTGAACGGCATTTCGCAGAGGCTTTTCAGTCGAGACTCGGTTTCAACGTTTGTTGTTGGCTTTTATGCGTTGTGGCCCGGGATTAACATGTACTGCTTGAAGTTGTTGACCGAATCGTTGACAATGTCCATTATGGTCTTTTTGCTGTATAGCTGCTACAAATTATATGAGTCTCCTGTTGCGAAATGGTTCGCACTCAGCACTGTATGGCTGTTGTTGCTATTGTTCTTAAAGCCGTTAATGCTATATATGGTTGTGGTCATACCTGTGGTTGGCATCAGCTGGTATCTGTCGCGGCATAGACGCAGCGCGGCTTATCTACTCGTCGGGTGGTGTTTATGTTGCATGGCGTTGGGCGGCTACAGTTCGGCGATAAACAAGCAGCTTGGAATACCGGTAATATCTATCGTCAGCGTGTTCAATGAAATGAGTATTGCCATTCAAAGTAAACTTATTGACCCACAAAAGATTGATAACGAAGCAGCCGCAGCTGTTTTTGCAGAGGCAAATACTCTCGAAGCGCCAAGCAGCCGAGAAATTCGGCACTGTATGTACCGCATAGGCGGAGTTACAAGTATGGCTGAGCGATACGAGATATTATCCGACTCAAAGAGATATAACAGAGTAGAATGGATAAAGTCTGCATTCACAAGATTCTACCGAACGCTTACCTGCTCAGCCTTATCGTTTAAACGGTTTGGTATATTTCCATTCGGGCTCCTTTATGCCGTTTTGACATTGTACACGGTGAATCTGTTTTATAGGTGGCGAAGAGGCCGACGGATAGAATGGATAGGCCTTTTCATGTTGTTATCATGCATAGGTAATATATCAGTGATGATTTTAGGCTCGATAGACGAATGGTCCCGTCTGTTTATCCCGGCAACCTCGGTGATGTTGCTGATTTCGGGAGAGGTTATTATGACCTTACGGCCTATTGCTGAGCGTTTTATAAAACGACAACGGCTTTAGATTTTTTTTAGTAGTTGTTGCCTGATTTTGTTGAAGCATTTTCCGGAGATAAGCAAAAATGCAGGCGCTCCCGGCATAATCAATCGCGCCCATTCACCCATCGCGCCTATTATAGCTACAATCGTGATGCCTAATGTAATCATCAGTAAAAGGATGGAATTTAGCGGAATCCGAGATGTGTGCCTGATGCGTTTGCAAATCATCGTTATTGCTATGGCTATTATCACCCAATATACTATCATATTCGGGATAAGGAATCCGTCGATATATGAGATAGGAGAAAACGGCGTTATGTCAAAAATTCTCGATGACGACACGTCGACGGTAAGGCGGTAGAAGATTCTTTTCAACACCTTCCAGGGCGACAGCAGTAGCAGTTGGTCTACATGTTGAGCTACTGCAGCCGGCTCTATTGATGCAATGTAGTATATATTGCCAAGTTCAATGTATATGTTTTCTTCGTTTTCGCGTTCTATTTTTAGCAGTATTTCTTTTAGGTTGGCATTATCGGTCAATTCAGGATGAACTCCAACAGCCTGTCTTGCAAGAGCAAAATTATTGATGGAAGATATTATTGTCAGCTGATTTATACCATATTTTGACTGCATTTGATTGCAGTAGTACATCAATCCGCCTACAACAACTGCCGTCACAATAAATCCGGCTGCAATTGAACGCACGGCATTTCTTTTATGGCTTAGCCACAACAGAATGAAAAACAGCAACACACATGGCAGCAGATAGATAAAGATGGGTTTTAGCATAATGAGTATTCCCATCAAGATGCAGGCACTGACGATGTTTTTAACCGACGGCGGTGCCGGCGAGTCTTTTATTAAGAACCATATAAAGAAGATGACACCGCTAATTGAAAAACTCTCGGTGACAATCTGAATGCTTACGGAGTTAAATGCCGGTAAAAGGAGATATATTGCGCAAACCCAAAATACAACACGCTTATTGCCAATATATTTCGCGCCTATCTTTCGTAGAGTAAAAGCCGCTGCCAGATATACGAGGAATTGAACTAAGATTAGAATTTTAATTGTCAGTTGCGAGCCTGCCAGTGCCCGAATCCCGGCTATTATCAGAGGATACACCGGGGTGCGGGCAATTAGCGGCATGCCATTCAGTATGGTATATGAGCAATTATAGTAATCGTATGAATCGCCTGACCATACACCATTGGGGTTAATCCGAAAAATGTATAGGAACAGCAACACAGCCATTCCCAGTAATACCGGATATGACAGAATAGGGGTTTTATAGCCCGATGACGGAAAAAAACGACCTATCTTTGTTATTTTTTCAGCGACCATTCAACGCCGTCTTTTGTGTCTTTGACTGCAAATCCAATTTCGGCAAGGCGGTCGCGGATTAAGTCGCTTGTGGCCCAGTCTTTGGCCGCTTTAGCTTTTGCTCTGATGTCAAGCAGCAGTTCAACAGCATCCTCAAATGGCTTAAGGTTGCTTTCGCCCGGCGCGTCGGCACCAAAGATGTCGGGTTTAATGCCTAATATTTCAATCAGATACGTGTCAAAAAGCGCCTTAAGAGAATCTATCTGTTCGGCGGTAGCCCGTGCTTTGCCGTCATTGACCTGATTGATAAGGCGCAGGGCGTCAAAGAGGGTTGCAATGACTATCGGAGTGTTTAAATCGTCATCCATTGCCGCGGCACATCGCCGGTCGAGGTCGGAAATGTCGATAAGGGGCAGATTGCTGTCGTCTGAGGGTTTAAGCGCCAAAAGACGTTTATAGCCTTCCTGAACGCGAATTAAGGCTTTTTCGGCACCTTGCAGGGCCTCGTTGCTGAAATCTACGGTTCCACGATAATGGGCCTGGAGAATGAAAAAGCGAATAGTCATGGGGCTGTAGGCCTGGCTCAATAGAGGATGGTTTCCCGTGAAAAATTCATCGAGAGTGATGAAATTTCCAAGTGATTTACCCATCTTCTTGCCGTTAATGGTTATCATATTGTTGTGCATCCAATATTTGACCGTTTCATGACCGTTATGGGCAACAGATTGTGCTATTTCACACTCGTGATGCGGGAACATTAGGTCCATGCCGCCACCATGAATGTCAAATCGCTCTCCGAGATATTTTTCGCTCATTGTGGAGCATTCCAGGTGCCAACCCGGGAACCCGTCGCTCCATGGCGACGGCCAGCGCATAATGTGCTCGGGAGCAGCCTTTTTCCACAGCGCAAAGTCAGTTGGATTATGCTTCTCGGTTTGGCCGTCGAGGGCACGCGTTGTGGCGAGTAGCTCGTCAATATTTCGGCCCGAAAGCTTGCCGTAATTGTGGTCCCGGTTATACTTGGGCACATCAAAGTAGACCGAGCCTTCGCTCTGATAGGCATACCCTGATTCGAGTATTTTTTTGATATATTCGATTTGTTCGATAATGTGTCCCGACGCGTGAGGCTCGATTGATGGCGGCAGCACGTTCAGCGCCTCCATAGCCTTGTGGTAGCGGCCCATGTAGTATTGCACAACCTCCATCGGCTCAAGTTGCTCCAGCCGGGCTTTCTTTGCAATTTTATCCTCTCCGTCATCGGCGTCATGCTCAAGGTGACCAACGTCGGTAATGTTGCGAACGTATCTGACCTTGTAGCCGAGATATTTCAGATAGCGAAAAAGGATGTCAAAAGTGATGGCGGGGCGGGCATGTCCGAGATGCCCGTCGCCATATACCGTTGGCCCGCACACATACATCCCGACGCGCTCGGGATGGAGCGGGGTGAAAGTCTCCTTGTTGCGCGACAAGGTATTGTATATCACCAGATTATTGGGACGAATTGCCATGACCTTATTGATTTTTCGTGTTACTTGATTTTATGCTTTACCACCGCCAAGGAATGGATTGGGGATTCCTCCGGAATTATTATTACCTCCTTGATTTTTAGGCTGTTTATGTTCTATTTCTCCGAATGTCTGTTCATATTTCTTTACGTTGTCGCTGAGCGCAAAGAGGAGGTTTTTGACATTTTCGGGGGTCATAATGATGCGGCTTTTCACCTTGGCCTGGGGCATATTGGGCGCTACGGCGATAAAGTCGATGAAAAATTCATTACCGCTATGGGCAATTACAGCGAGGTTGCTATAATGTCCGTTAGCCACTTCGGGGGTAAGTTCGATTTTTATTTCGTTCTGTTTTGGAGTGTTGTTTGCCATTGTTTATTCTTTTAGTTGTCAAAAAGTTATTTCATGAAATCAAAAGTGTATTTGGAGAGATTGCTGTTTGCGATATGTATTCTGATACCCTTGCACCGAGGCCGATTCCAGACGTCGGCAATATTGAATGACGCAAAATAGGTTCGGTCGAATGAATTAACTGGGGTAGGGAGGTCGTGAACGAGATAGAGATTGATGATGTCGGCGTCGAGCGATGATTCGGAGGCTACAAGCGCAAACCGTCGCGGCTCGGTGGAGTAAATCAACCTGCAATGAATGTTTATGTAACAACCTGACCGCCATATTGAGTATAGATAAACCGAGTCGTCATTCCACCCTTCAAGCTCATCAAGCGGCAACACGCCTACATTACCGTTGTTGATAAGCGATACCGCGCGAATGGTTATGTTTCCCGATTGATAGGCTTCTTTGCCGTTATCATACTGGTAGGATAACAGTATTCGCCGGCCGGGAGCAAGATTCTCGTCGTTTAGTTCCTTGTTGCCGACGAGATTGATTGTCGGAGAGTCGTCAATCATGTTGAATGAAAATCGAGCACATCCGTCAATATTTCCGTCAAATGTAACAACATCGGTCAACACCGGGACAATGTCACCGTCGATGGTGTTGCTGTTTACACATCCGGCAAGCAACGTGGCAAAAATCGCAATGAGAAATCTATTCAGCAGTTTCATTTTCTGACATCGTTGACGGTTATACTTTCGATTGTTCCGTCACGCATGGTGACTATGCGGTCGCATCCGGTTGCAAGCGAGGTGTCGTGGGTCACTATGACAAACGTCTGCCCCAGGTCGCGTCTCAGGTCAAAGAACAAGCCGTGTAGCTCTTGCCGGTTTTGGGTGTCGAGACTGCCCGATGGCTCGTCGGCAAGAACAACTTTGGGCCGGTTGACAAGCGCTCGCGCCACGGCGGCACGCTGACGCTCTCCGCCCGACAGCTGATTGGGCTTGTGGGTCAGGCGGTTGCCAAGACCAAGATAGTCAAGCAACTCACGGGCGCGACCCATCGATTCCTTGCGGCTTTTCCCTCCAATCATAGCCGGCATTGCCACGTTTTCCTCCAGGGTAAACTCGGGTAGGAGCTGGTGAAACTGGAATACGAAGCCGATGTTCTTGTTGCGAAACAAATCAAGGGCTTTCCCTTTGAGCGACTGCAAGTCAACGCCATCATAGATTATTTGGCCCGAATCAGCACGGTCCAGGCTTCCTATAATCTGCAATAACGTAGTTTTGCCGGCCCCGCTGGGGCCGACAATTGACAGAACCTCTCCATCGCGGATGTCGAGGGTAATGCCGTTGAGAACTCTCAGGGAGTCATAACTTTTTACAATCTCCTGAATCTGTATCATCAGATTGACAGACGGTGCAGAGTGTTAAGCAGCTCGCTCTTTATGGGTTTGTCTTTTTTGATTGCTTTTGCGAACGGAACATACACAATCTCGTCGTTTGATATACCAATCATGACGTTGCGCTGGTCGTCGAGCAGAGCGTCGATTGCAGCAGCACCCATTCGCGAGGCGAGAATACGGTCAAACGCTGTTGGCGAGCCGCCGCGCTGCAGGTGTCCCAGGATGGATACGCGAACGTCATATCCGGGATATTCATTTTTAACACGCTCGGCAAGCGCCATAGCTCCACCTGTTACAGGACTTTCGGCCACGAGTACGATTGACGAGTTTTTACTCTTGCGGAATCCGTTCTGAATCAGCTCGGCAAGCTGGTCAACCTGGGTTGAAATTTCGGGAATAATAGCGGCCTCGGCACCGGCGGCAATTGCGCCGTTGAGTGCCAGGAAGCCGGCGTCGCGCCCCATAACCTCGATGAAGAACAGGCGCTCGTGGCTTGTGGCTGTGTCGCGAATCTTATCGATACACTCCATAATGGTGTTAAGCGCTGTGTCATAGCCTATTGTGGAGTCGGTCCCGTGGAGGTCATTGTCAATAGTTCCGGGCAGACCGATAATCGGGAAATTGAATTCGTTGGCAAAAATGCGGGCTCCGGTCAGCGAACCGTCACCGCCTATAACAACCAATGCGTCAATTCCGTGTGCCTTTAGATTCTCGTACGCCTGCTGGCGGCCTTCGGGAGTCATAAACTCCTTGCAACGAGCAGTTTTCAGTATTGTGCCACCCATCTGAATGATGTTTGACACATTTTGGGTTTTAAACTCTACGATTTCGTTAGTCATAATGCCGCGATATCCGCGATAGATGCCTTTTACCTTGAAACCATTGAAGATAGCCGAGCGTGTGACCGCACGGATAGCTGCGTTCATACCCGGAGCATCGCCTCCCGAGGTCAAAATGCCAATACACTTGATGTCAGCCATATCTATTGAGTATTTGTTGGTTAATGCAATTATATCGCAAAACTACAAAAAATAATTGACTCCGGCAAAAAAACATTCATTCACTGCATTGCCTAAGTGAAACAGGCTGGCTGCCGGGGCGTAACGGGTTGGAGATATGTTATAACAAAGGGTCTTTAACAAGATTTAACCAAGATAGGTGAAACCTTTTGTACCGGTGAAGCGTTATTGATACAGAAGCAGCAAAAGATTACTTGTTTCATTGCAAATAATGTGATAATGATTGGTTTAGTATACGGTAGTGGTGTTGTCGGGATGACAATACCACTGCTGTTTGTAATATGACTTTGAGCGTGAAAAATTTTTTTATTTGTCAATATATTCTATCTTTGCTGTCGGATAGAAATATTTCTAATTCGCTGATAACCATATTAAATCTAAAATGAACATGAGACGACTCTTATTTTTAATGGCCGGCTTGCTTCCCGCTTTTATAGCGAATTCACAGGAGGCGCGTGAATTTCAATATCCTGAGACAAACGGGATATGGTATACTGTGCTCGACGAGGAGTTGAAAACGGTGGAGACACGTGCCGGCACGGCGAATATGGTGTCGGGTAAGATTGAACTTACCTACGGGAACACGTATGCCGGAAATATTGAGCTTCCATCAACTGTTTCCGACGGCACGGAGACCTATACGGTTGTGAAAATCGGAGACTTTGGGTTTAAAGGTTTGACGGGAATTAGTATGCCCGAAACATTGACCGAGATAGGGCAAGGTGCTTTTCTGAACAATATAGGTCTGACAACTGTGACGATACCGTCATCGGTGAATGTAATAGGAATTTCGGTGTTTGCCGATTGCTCAGAGCTTGTTTCGGTCTCTTTGCCCGACGGATTGACTGAAATTCCGACTTCTCTTTTTACATCCTGTTCCAAGCTTACCGATGTGTCAATTCCGGCAGGGGTTACCACAATAGGCGGAAATGCTTTTTCCCGAACGGCGATAAGTTCGGTTTCTTTGCCCGAGGGGTTGACAACGATAGGCAGCGGCGCGTTTATGGGTTGCAACAGGTTAACTGAGTTGACGCTCCCCGAAAGCGTGACACAGATTGGGTCGGATGCATTCATCGGATGCTCGAATCTGAAGAGTGTGGAGTGCCGCAATCCGGTGCCGCCGGCGATTTCGAATAATACATTTGGCAGCGCGACCTACAGCGGCGTTCTTCATGTGCCCAATTCGGCGCTTAATCAATACAAATACAATCAACTTTGGAATGCATTTAAAACTATAAATCCCATTCCGGTAGAGGCAACAGGTATAAGTCTGGACAAGACGGTGTTGACGTTGTATGCATCGGGGCAGTCAATGATAATCCATGCAACGGTTACTCCGTGGGATGCCACCGGTGCGGTTGTTTGGAGCTCGAGTGATGAATCGATTGTAACTGTCGACGGTACCGGCAGGGTTCATGGCGTTAAAACGGGAAAAGCAACCGTGACAGCCACGATAGGAGCAGTACACGCCGACTGTGAAGTGACCGTAAAGGATATTCCGGCGACATCGGTGACAGTGAACCATCTGGCCGAGCCGCTCTATGTAGGCGGGACCGCTCAGATGACGGCTACGGTTGTTCCGTCAAACACCGGAACTCCGTTGGTGTGGAGCAGTTCTAATGATGATATTGCGACGGTGAATGCCGAGACGGGTGTTGTGACTGGAATTGCTCCGGGGCAGGCTGTCATAACGGCAACGGCGGGCAGTGTTTATGGTACACGCGCAATCACGGTGAGCCCCATAGAAGCAACCTCCGTTACGTTGAGCCGGTCGTCTCTGTCAATGAAGGTGGGTGATAGTGAAACGTTGATAGCAACAGTGGAGCCGTCGAACACTACCGATGCGACATTGATATGGCGGAGCAATGATGACAATATTGTTACGGTTGTAGATGGAACTGTCTATGCTGTAGGAATAGGATATGATGCGTTGGGAAATCCGATAGCCGGTCATGCTACTGTAACGGTTGTATGTGGAAATATAACGGCAGTTTGTCCAGTGACGGTTGAACTGACGGCGGCAACAGATGTTAGACTGGATTATTCGTCGATAGAGCTGACCGAGACACAAAGTCAACAATTGACGGCAATAGTGTTACCCGAAACAGCATCGAGCAAACGGGTGGAGTGGTCAAGCTCTGACGCCACAGTGGCAACCGTGACCTTCGACGGTCTTGTGACGGCGGTGAAAGAGGGTGTGTCAACTATCACAGCGACGTGTGGCGACGTGTCAAATAGCTGTGAAGTCAAGGTAACCAAAATGCCGGCGTCGGGCGTGGTTTTAAGTGTGTCGGCAATAACATTGCAGGCCACACAGAGCAGACAAATAACGGCAACAGTTCTTCCCGAAGGGGCTGACCAGACGGTGGTATGGGCGAGCAATGATGATGCGGTAGCCGTTGTTGACGGCGACGGCCTTGTAACTGCGGTATCGGTGGGAACAACCGAGATAGTTGCGACAGCCGGAAATGCCAAGGCTTCTTGTACAGTAACCGTGGCTGAAACGCCGGCCGAGCAGGTTGTGTTAAGCGCCGAGGCGGCGACGGTAAATGTTGGCAATAAAGTTTCACTGACGGCGGAAGTCCTGCCCGAAACGGCAACATCAAAAACCGTCGAGTGGTCAACCGACAATGAGCTGATTGCTACCGTGGTTGACGGAACGGTAACCGGCGTAGCTCCGGGAATGGCGACTATAACGGCAACGAGTGGAGCGGCAGCGGCCGGATGTGTTATCACAGTACTGAATCCGGCAACGAAGATAAGTCTCAATTATACGGAATTGACTATGCCCGAGGGTTGGGTGCAGGATTTAATAGCGACGGTAGAGCCTGAGAATACAACCGATGAAATTACGTGGAGTTCAAGTGATGGTTCGGTGGTGACAGTCAACGAGCATGGTATAGTTGTGGCGTTGGGTGAGGGTAGTGCCGATGTAACAGCAACCTGTGGCGCGGTAAGTGCAATTTGTAAGGTTACTGTCTTGCCTCAAGAGCAGTTCTCTACCGTAGAGAGTATTGTCAAGGATGAAGATGGCCTTTATAGGGTCTACAACCTGAATGGGGTCCATGTTCTGACAACGAGTGAGCGGTCGGAATTGAATCGTCTGCCCAAAGGTATCTATGTGGTTAACAGCGCTGTAACGCTACTTATAGGCGAAAAATAACATCCCGTTCAAAGCAACACGCCGGGCGATTAGTATGGAATCGCCCGGCGTATTGTGATATAGCGTGTTACGATGTCTTGATTTTGAAAAGCCGGCCGTAGGTGAAGCATCGCCACATCCATTCCAGCGGGCCAAAGCGAAACATACTCAACCACATTTGGCTCGCTATAGCCTCAACCAAAAACACTCCGGCGGCAATGATTTCAACATACACCAGTCCGACCGTTGCTCCATAACCTAACCCAATACCATAGAACAGTATAATTCCGATGACCGACTGTCCGATATAATTGGTCAGGGCCATCCTTCCCGGCGCGGCAAAAAAACGCCATATTGCCCTATCTCTATATCTCAGGTACAAAAGTGTTGCTGCCGCTACATAGCCGAAACTTGTCAAATATACACTGGAAAAATAGAATAAACTATGCGCTCCGGCTCCGAGTGGATGCCCGGTAACGCTGCTCCATGAATAAATTGCCGTCAAAGGCCAGCCGATAAACAATCCATATTGGCAGATTTTTTTCAAGACAGGTTTCAGTGCATCAAGGTTGGCATAGAACCGATTACGCCCGATATAATACCCTATCAAAAACAGACCGAGTACTTTAAAATAACGATTGCCGTCAACAAACTCTTGCAAGCGCACAATTGCCCCTTGAATCAGGAATTTAAACACATCGTCATAACTCCGGCAATCGCGTAGCCAATAGGCAAAATTGGCGTCAGTTATACCGTATTTGTCACACCAATACCATTGCCATCTGACAATTGCTGCCGAGGGGTATATTCCCCACATTTCACACATCGAGTCGATTACCACCGGCAGGAACAGAAAAAACAAGCCCCATCCGAACAATGCCTTGTTGCTTAGTCGCATAAACAACGGCAACAGCATGCCCATCAAGGCATATAGCATCAATATGTCGCCGCTCCACAGGGTCATCAGATGTACAAAACCAATGACGGTCAGCACCGCCATACGACGATAAAATACGCCTAATCCATTTCCACCCCTGGCAGTTACGTTTGTTATGATGATTGAAAAACCAATACCGAACAATAACGAAAAGATAGTATAGAATTTGCCGTCAATAAAGAAATACAGCAGAAATTGGACTATACTGTCAATTTTTGCGGTCGACATTGCATTCGCCGCCTCCGGTTTCAGAAATGAATAAAGTGAAAATTCGGGAAAATTTGCCATGCAAATGCCAAGTATCGCAAAGCCTCGCAGGGCATCCAATATTATGTGTCTTTTCTTTACTTCGACCGGACTTGAACCATTTATTTCGCTCATTTTTGCCACTAAATATAATGTCAGTATACTGCAAAAGTAAGAAATTATCAGTAAATGTGAGCAATAATGAAAAATTTTGACTATCTTCACCACCGTAAAAAACGCCCGAATATTATGAACGGAAATATATCCTCTTTGCTGAATTTTCTCGACAAATCTCCAATGTCGTTTAACGCGGTAGATACGATTTCTAAAACGCTTGACCGCGCCGGTTTTACAGCCTTAAAAGCTGCCGATGAGTGGAATATAGAGCCAGGCGGCCGCTATTATGTCACCAAAAACGGCTCGGCTATCTTTGCTTTTATCATCGGAACCGGTGACCCTGACGCGGGTTTCCGCATCATTTCGGCACACAGCGACTCGCCCGGTTTCCGTATCAAGCCAAATGCGGCGATGAAGTCGCCCGGCGGGGTGGTGAAGCTGAATACGGAGGTGTATGGCGGCCCTATTCTTTATACCTGGTTTGACCGGCCGCTCTCGGTTGCCGGGCGTGTGCTCATGCGCGGTAGCGACCCGTTTAATCCCGTAACAAAGATTGTTAAGGTTGAGCGACCGCTATTGACAATACCCCATTTGGCCATACACTTTAACCGCCAGGTAAATGACGGGAATAAACTTTCGCGGCAGAAAGATATGCTCCCGGTTTTGGGAATCGTCAAATCGGAGCTTGAGGCCGACAATCTGTTAATGCGCTCGCTCGACATAGACCCTGCCGAGGTTGTAGGGATGGAGTTGGGGCTGTATGACACGACTCCGGCAATGACGCTCGGAGCCGACAATGAATTTATCACGTCGGGTCGAATAGATGACCTCTCGATGGTGCACGCAGCGATGACGGCGCTTTTGGCCGAAGCTGCTACGCCTTGCGCCGCCACGCGTGTAATGGCTATATTTGATAATGAGGAGACCGGCAGCGGCACGAAACAGGGCGCCGCGTCGCCGGTTTTGCGCGATATTCTGTGGCGCATCACCAGCTTGCTCGCGCCGACATCCTCCCAGGCGTTCTATCGGGCTGTAGCTCGCTCGTTTATGGTTTCGGCCGACAATGCCCATGCCGTTCACCCCAATTATGTGGAGAAGCAGGACCCGACAAACCATCCGTCGCTCGGAGGCGGTCCGGTAATCAAAATCAACGCGAACTGCAAGTATATGACCGACGGCGATTCGGCCGCTGTCTTTGCCGAGGTGTGTCGTCAGGCAGCTGTTCCGTTCCAATACTTTGTGAACCACAGCGATGTAGCCGGTGGCTCGACATTGGGTAATATTCTGACGTCGCAGATTGACCTGCGCGGCGTTGACATGGGGGCCGCAATGTGGGCCATGCATTCATGCCGCGAGACGGCCTCGACCATCGACCATTGTCACATAACCCGGGCTTTCACTACTTTCTACACGCTCTGACCTGTTCCGTATAAGAAACGGGTTGAAGCCAAATGTTTGATGTGTTTTCTCCCTTGATTTCAAAAGCAAGGTGAGGGAACTAACTGCCTTTCTGTGCCCGTGCCAATACCTGAAAAGGGTTAATCGGGAGTCGGTGTCGCGTTCAAATTTACCTTTTCAAGAGTATTGTGTGGTTTCCCGGGTGCCAATAATTTTGCAGTCAAAGAAAGTAGGATAAATCAATATACATTACATGATGAAAAATAAATTGCAATGGGGCAAGGCATTTGCCTCTTTCTTCCTTGTGCTGTTTATGATGCCGCTGGGGCACGCAGCGATGATAATTATGGAACATACGATGTCTCCGGGCGCTCTTCATTATTCGGCGTTTGTGTTGGGGTTTGTCGGATTGACAGTTGTTGTTGGCAGTGTCTATGTTGGCAACGATACCGGGGCGACGCTGTTGGGGCTTGCCGGCGGGATGCTGTTCTGGACCGGCTGGGTGGAATTTCTGTTTCAATATTATGCCAATCGCTACGGTACGCAACCGCAAATCGACGCGGCCTCGGGCGAAATTGTGACAAAGCCCGAGTATCTGATTTTGCCGGCAACGTTCGGATTGTGGATGATGATAATGGTGATGTATATCTACTGTTGCAGAAGCGGTTGTGATTTTATTCGCTGGTGGCAAAACCGGCTCTTAGGCAAGCGAAAGAATGAGATTGTATCCAAAGGGATGACGCGCCACGTTGGGGTAGTTACATTCATGGAGCTCGTCATGATTATGTGGGCAAGCTATCTGTTGCTTATGTTCTGTTATGACAATGAATTTATTGGCGACCGCAGCCCTATAACCCTCGCCGTGGGTCTTGCGTGTTTAATCGGCGCGATTTTTGTCTTTAAGAAGCAACTGTACATCCCATCGTGGGGCGCCAACATACGCATGGCTATCCCTGCGGTCATCATTTTTTGGACTCCAGTCGAGATAATGGGGCGTATAAATCTTTTTGAAGAAATTTGGATTTCTCCGCTTGAACATCTGACAGAAATGGGATTGATTCTTGTCGCGTTTACGGGTCTTGTCGTGACCCTAATCGGGAAAAGCGGAACGTTGCGCAAAAAAAGTGTTTCATAGGGAATGGCGACGAATACCTTAGGAATGGTATTCAGCAGCCTCGTTGGGTGGCTTAATTTACTTTTAAATGGGTATTGCGTTGATAATTAAGCGGCTGTAATTTTGCAACAAGAAAAAACAATCACATTAAACTATTATGAAACAGTTAAAGAAACTATTAAAATTAGCTTTTGTCGCAACGGTTGTTGCGCTGGGCATGACTTCATGCAGCAGGAATGATGAGCCTGAAATAACGTCGGTAACCGATGGTTATACAGGTAGTTTTAACGGCTCGGTGTCGCTGGTTATAGGTGGTCAGTACACCTACGAATCCAACATTACGGTAACGATAGTAAAGGGTGAAAATGAGACAATTACGGTGACTTTACCTGAATATAGCCTTCCAAATACGCTGATGGGTGATGTCACGCTGGGTGAACTGACGTTAAGAAACCTTGTATATGACGCAGAACGAAAGGGATTCAGCCTGAATTACGGCGGCGAGGGGGTTATGCAGCATTTCAAGGCCGTCAGAAATGGGAATGTGACAATGGATGCCGATTATCCGCTTAACTCTCCGAGCGATATATTTGTGACGCTTGACGGGAATGGAAAAATAACCGTTGAAAACTCATTTAAACTGGGAGCAATGCCATTGCCGCTGGTTGAAAGTTTTGCAGGAACTAAATGAAAATGAAATTAATAACGCAAGCCATAAATTACGTGAAATGCCTCGCACCACTTGCGGCAGTGATGCTATCAGGGTGCGAGGGCATTTTTAATGGCGTATATGACGAGCCCGAAACCGGAACGCGAACAACGACGGCCGGCCATCTTTACATCGACGCCTCGGCCTGGGATGAGTGGCATTATATCGATTTAAAGGCTGTTGCCGAGGGAGTTTCGGCAGATACTGATTTCAATACTTCCTCGTTATGGCAAACGACAGAAATCCCTACCATCGGAGTTTTGGAAGAATCGGTTGAAAGCGATAATGAAAAAGCGGGAATCTATACTTACTGGTATGATGTATTTGGGGAGGGAATTTCAAAACAGGAATACATTGGTTTTACTCCTACTGAATCTCAACCAGAACCCGATGAATGGACATTTGCCGTGCATCGCAACAATGCCAGGACCAATGGCTGCCAGGTTGCCGAAACCGACTTTACCTCCCTGTCACAAATTCCGGAAGATTCTGATTGGGTTTCGACCCTTGCTTTCACTCCCGACGAATGGAATCAGACGGAGGTATGGACTGTGCAAGACAAAATGCTTAATGGTATCATCGGCAACCAGGGTATTTATACCAATAAGGTTTTGAGCGGCTGGCTTAAAATGGTAATCCCACCTATGCCGCCGGTATTTGACATCAACCGTCATGTCTTTATCCTAAAACTGCCCGACGGCACTTTCGCGGCACTTCAACTTGAAGACTATATGAACTCGTCAGGTACAAAATGTTGCCTTTCCATAAATTACAAATATCCGCTGTGATGACATTAAGACTCCATATTCCATTACTCCTGATGGGGCTCTACATTCATTCCTTTGCACAAGATTCCTTTCCAACGGATACATGTGACCTGGATATTTTGACTCTTAATGAGATAGTCGTGACCGGCACAAGGGTGCCGAAGCTGCTCAAAGACACGCCGGTACAGACAAGGCTAATTACATCGAAAGATATTGAGCGGTCAGGCGCGACAGATATTCAAGGATTGCTTCAAGCGGAATTGCCCGGGGTGGAATTTTCATACGCTATGAATCAGCAAGTTCATCTGAATTTCGGCGGTTTTGGTGGGCAAAGTTTACTCTTTCTCGTTGACGGAGAACGAATGGCGGGAGAAACACTCGACGATGTTGATTTCTCGCGTATCGACATGAACAACGTTGAGAGGATTGAAATTGTAAGGGGTGCATCGAGTGCCCTATATGGCAGTAATGCCGGAGGCGGAGTAATAAATATCATTACGAAAGGTGCCTCAAAAAAATGCGACCTCACCCTTGATGTCAGGGTTGGGCGGCATGCCGACCGAAGATATATGTTTACCCTGGGAAATAACTTCAACCGTATTCAAAATTTATTATCGGTTACAGCCTCGAGAATGAGCAGTTATACTGTTCATAGTGCGCCGGGGGCCGAAACGGCAGTTGTAAGCACTATTTTTGGACATAAAACCTTGAATGTGCGCGAACAGTTTGTGTGGAAACCGTTTATTGGCCTTAAATTGTCGGGGAGAGCAGGATTCTATATGAGGGAATTGCCGCGCGAGATTGAAGCCCCCGACAGATATAGGTCTTACAATGGCGGATTAAAAGGTGAATGGAATATTGGGGCCGAAGAACATTTGGAACTATCTTACGCTTTCGACCAATATGACAAATCGCAATACAATGGCCTTGCAGGTTTGGATATACGGAATTACAGTAATGTGCAAAACTCTGTTCGTGTGCTTTATAATCATACGTTTGTAGATGGTTCCATTCTGACCGCCGGAGCCGACTATATGCGTGACTATCTGATGAATACAAAACTTGTCGGCTCTGAAAAAATTCAGGATTGTGCCGATGTGTTCATGCAATTTGATTGGCAGGTATCAAGCAGGTGGGAAGTTGTGGGGGCGTTGCGGTATGATTACTTTTCAGACGGAAAGATGTCGAGAGTTACTCCTAAGATTTCCGCACGTTATCAACCAAAATCACGACTAAATATAAGGGCGGCATACGGAATGGGGTTTAGAGCTCCCACTCTTAAAGAGAAATATTATGAATTTGATATGGCCGGAATCTGGATTGTAAGAGGAAATCCCGACTTAAAACCGGAAACGGGA
>JAFLTJ010000031.1 GCA_022510465.1 Muribaculaceae bacterium | reverse complement strand
ACGATACCGTCGCTATTATTCCCGATAAAAAGAGTCTGTTGTGTTTCATATCTCAGTAATAGAATCTTTCATTTAATTTTCATAATTAACGTATCATCAACATCATTGAGCCGATATCTGATAACATCATCTATCGCCAGCGACATTGGAGTGTCAAGATAGCATGGGATTATAATATCACCCATTTTCAGTGTCATCACAGCGCTGACAGCCGCAATCATTCCATCAATATCAATCCCTTCGGGGGTCACGCCCAAACGCAACGACGGGTCGGCCTGGGGCGCCAGAATAAATCGGCCGTCATCCCCTATAGGCTGCCATTTGCCCAATATTACACTCCCCTCCCAGGCCTTGACAATGTCAGGGCGGGCTATCTCGGGAGTAATCGGCGAATTTGACGGGTACAGACGTGCCGTCAATGTCACCGCGTCTCGATACCGCGGGGCAAACCGCTCTCCTATCGACTTGCCCAAACGGCCAATGCGATACGCCGGGCACAGAACCGCCTTGAAACCCACATTGCCGCCCCAATCAGGCAAAAAAACCGGTTTGCCCGATTGAACGGGCGCCGAGTCGGGATACAGTTCTATGGAATGTATCGACTTTATAGGCTCGCCGGCCTTTCGGTTTATGGCAATGAGTTTCATTATTGTCCGTGATGGGTCAAGCGGTTATACATTAGAGCCAGATGGGCATATATTGACGTGTTGGATACAACAATATCGCCGGCCGTTCTGATTCGGATTGGAGTAAAATTCCACAGCGCCTTAAAGCCGGCACCAACCATCATGTCACAAACCTCCTGCGCCACCTCAACAGGCACCGTCAGAATACCTATCTCGGCAGCATATTCACGACGAACGTCAGCCAGTTGCGACATATCAAACACGGGAACATTGGCTATTTTCTGCCCTATAATCTGCTTATTGACATCAAAACCGGCCACGATATTGAGCCCGTAACGCTGCAATCCCGAATCAGCCATGAGCGCCGACCCGAGAGAGCCAACTCCCGCAATAACAGCATTATGCCCCTTTTTAAAGCCTAAGAAATCTTCCAGGACCTGTTCCAACGATGCAACATCATATCCTATACGGGTTTTCCCCTTTATGTTCAGGAACGACAAATCTTTGGCAATCTGCGATGCGTCGACATCAAGCTCGCGGGCTATAAGTGTTGACGACACATACTCAACCCCCGACGAGCGCAACATGCTGACATACGACAGATACCACGGCAATCGTCGTAGCGTCGGTTCAGGTAGCTGTATTCGTGAATCGGTTTGAGGCATAATCTGACATTTAAGCTACAAAATTAAACATTATTTTGTTACTTGCCATATATTTTATGCATTTTAACGCTTCAAAAATTTTCAGCGCCGCCAAATCGCCGCCCAACGATCAACATCCTTTAATGCACTTGATAATATAAAAATCTTTTTAGGGAGACACCTTGATATCAAAGGTGTTAAGATGGAATACATTATATGAATACTCTCTTATGATGCGTGCTCTATAATTATCGCACTCATACAAGATAGAATGTTTAGGGAAATCAACCATAATGGGTTCAAGAGCCTTATGATATGATAAAATAGAGATCTCTCTAACGATGTTGAACTCTTTCGGATTCTGTTTTGATTGTATTACCAGCCAAAAACCATCACAAATTTTAATAACTTTATTACCCAAATCTTTATCTTCCGTTCCTTTTAAGCAAGAGGGAATAATACATACCGGAGGCTTACCAGGGTTCGTTTTTCTGAAATGACGTTCAAGCATTGCTTGATAGTAATCCTCAGCGCCTTCCGTACCATGCGGGAAAATGATATGAGTAAAATCCTGGTGAAATAGCACAGGATCGTTGTAGTCCATATCAGCATAAACTCTTCCATCAGCTGTTTGAGAATATTGGAGAGCTATTTCATCGAAAAAGTTTCTCTTTTTTATAATATTTTCACCCTGCATTACATATGTAAACGCTATGATACCTGTGAGTATTATTATCCAACAATTATTCAATGACTGTTTTGAAAGGAGTCTCATGCCTATAATTAGCGACATTAGTTCTACCCCAAACGCAGCTCTATTACTTCCAAAACCAATTAGCAGGTTAAATATAAAAAGAACAATCCATGTATTCCAATAAAAACTACTTTGTTTATACATATTTGAGAATGAAAGTTTTGTGTGGAACTTTTTATATAATACCACAACAATCAGGAAATATGTACTTCTAAAATACATCAATAAATGTAGCAGAGTGCTAAAAACTTTGTGTATCGACAATCCCGATTGGGAATCCGCACCCCTCTCGTATGTCGCGGGAGAAAGACATATAATTAGGGTACCGATTAAAAATCCAATCATCATGAAATATTGCAGTAAACTCATAGATTTTCTGTATCGGAACCAATAAACAATCAAAGCGGCAGAAATACCAATATTTAGACTTTCCTGCCCATTTCCAACAATGATAGACAAAATACCACCGATTAATGCACTCCATATAGAACATACCGGATTCTTAAAGAAAATATAGAGATGTAACATTGTGAACGAATAGGTCCAGATGTAGCTAATCTGGTGGGATGGAACCATCTTCGTTTGAAATGTCAACAAGCCTAATAAAACTACGGATACTACTCCCTTATAATTCTGTAGTTTTACATTACTTAGTATGCATGTAATTACAAAAAAGAAGATATAAAATAATCCATTTGCTATAGCGAATGCAGTCTGCCCCCAGAGCCCACAAAATACTTGTACAAGTGTGTGTGCAAAATACCTACCATTTTGAACGATATAATGTTTATTTTGAGATTCTATTATATCGTAGAAAGATTGAATTAATTTTTCTTCCGAGTAATGTGCGAAGTTAAAAGTATATTTTATATCATCACCCAACCATACGTTGTAATAAGAAAAAATTCCAATGACAACGGCCACTATTAAAAGTACGATTATGGATATTGAACATTTACATACTCGCCGCCCCACACTACCATTAGTGTGTTCATTATCAACTAAATACTGGTGGGGGGGGGTAAATTTACCCCTTCTTAATTCATCAATTTTTTTTATAACATTCATAAGTACAACATATAATTGCTTGGGTCATATAATCAATTTATCAACATTCACAACCAGCATTACTCTAACTCAATTTGCTAAAAAACTAAGCCCATATTCTATTGACACGAGTCTTTTGGCTGAGATTAATGCCGCCATGTAAAAATTTTTCAAAGGTAATAAATCTTAGTCACAAAGAACTTGTACGGTCCCATTTTTTACGCTACACACGCTATCAACGGGCGGTGACAGCGATTCGTTTGGACATGGAGGTCATTGTTTCACCGCCGTCGGCCGACAACGATGCGCGATACAGATAGATTCCACGCGGCACTCTCCGGCCCGACATGTCGGTCAAATCCCATACCACCGGGCGCGTTGTAAACATATCGCTGCGCCCCGTGACGGTTGAAACCCATTCACGACGGCCCGAGATTGAGAACACCTCGATTGTAACCGTCAGCGTTGCGTCAGGCCGATTGTGGTCCACATAAAAGCGGGCCTCCTCCGACGCCGGATTGGTATCGGTATATATATCAAAAATCTTCGGGAGGAGACTTGAATCTACAAAAAACTCAACCGAGGCCTCGGCGGCGTTGTTGCTTGTATCCCAAACACGCAGAGTCAGCGTGTGGGCACCATCCTGCAACAGGCTCATCGGGTAGGCAATAGTTCCCGACGCCGAGCCGTCGGCTGCAGGCGTATAGTATTGGGAAACATCTGTCATACTGACATTCCCGTCAAGCCTGAGCGACATAAGATGACCTATGCCCGACGTTGAAAGATTGATACCGACATTATCACTGACTTCGGCTATAAGCATCGGCTCGTTATTGACAACGCCACCGTTTTCAAACGAACTATGGTTCAGATACATATACTCAATTGTAGGCGCTATCGTGTCGGCAGCCACCGTATCGTCATATCCGTAAACATAAAAATCGCGATTGACTCCCGAAGCCCTGCGGCCGTCGCCGCCTTGGGCCACAATATTCATCGTCGCCGTTCGATAGTTTTGCTTAACGTCGGCCGGCATGGCAGCATTGAGCGTAAAACGGCCGCCTGCCACCTCCGTTCGGCCGGTATAAAGCAAGTCGCCGTGCTCCTCAAAATTGGCCACTTTACCCGGATTATCCTCGGTTCCGCGCCCCAAAGTCGTAACCGTTCGCTCGGCGTCATAAATCGAGAGCGAAACAGTTCCGTCAAAATCGGGAATCAGCACACCGTCGGTATCGGTAACGCGCCCGGTGATAACCGCATTCTGATGTGCCTTGATTGTTGCCGGCTCGGCATTGGAGTCGGCATTTTCAACATCAACTCCATTGATACTTTCAACGACGACACGCATCGACGGCATCGACAGAGGCATTGCCGGGTCGCCGAAAGTCACATATCGCAATCGGTTGCTGTCTGAAACACGTTGAGTCCCGTCACCAGTATAGCTGTAACCATTCTTGGCCCGGCGAACAATCTCGCCGAAACGGAGCACCCGGCCACGGCTATCGCGTTCGGATAATGCCCGACCCAGGTTGTTGGTCAGATTTCCGTTCTGGGATATGTACACCGGGCGCGTAGGGGTGCAGGCGGCCACAACCCCGCCACCCTCGGTAAACAGCATCGCCTCGGCGCCACATGTTTCCTCGCTATCCCATCGCCCAAAATCACAAGTAGCCGCAAAAAGCACCGGCGTCTTCTTCATGAAGAAACGAGAGACATCGGCCGATGTCACCAAGCTTTCATGTGTCCATGTATTGTGTGACGCATGGCCTATGTACTGCCACCACATCACACCCTCGTCAAGCCTCTTATCCATCGCCTGCCGCGCCTGGGGAACACGGCTGTTGATTTTGTTGTATGCATCAAGATACACCTTTTCAACCAAGAAACGATTCTCGACACCGCCATACGAAAGATTACGTTCAAACACCTCCGCCTGGTCAAGATGAATACCGCTATCCTGGTCATCGGCTATAACGAGCACACGGTCAACCCATTCGCCCGACGGCGGATTGTTGATATACTCGGTCAGTTTGTCGACAAATACGCGCGCCATCGAGGCGTCGGATGACGGCAATCGGCCCAGCCCAACTCTCAGAAGAGCCTGCCCCATATTCAGCCCCGAGTTGTCGTCAAGCATCGCCAAAATATCGTCACTCGAGTAAGAATAGTTATCGTTGATTGACACATCGGTTTGCCACACCGGAAGTATCTCTACCGTCGACTCGCGATAGGCAGCCGTCTTGCGGCGATGGTCAAATGTTGTCCGGCCCATGAGCATGCAGTATTGCAACCGGCTGCCGGTAGCTTCATCCGCCCCGCGGTCGTAAAACATCTTCAACATGCGGCGAAATGCACCCGGGTCGGGCATACCCGACGAAAACTCATTATAGACCTCGGCATCGGTCAGCACCAGCACATTGAGCGAATCGCGGTCCGACCGGTGTAGCGCCGCAATTGAATTGGCGTAAGACAAAAGCCCCGGAACGGTAATTATCACCATATCAGGCGTATCCAAGCCATGAATATTTTGGTTCGCGACATTTGCAGCCGCTTTCACCGCCTGCATTTCGGCAGCTTCGGTCCAAACGACATAGTCGCGCCGACCTGAATACTCGCTTGTCCAGGAAACAGCATTTCCCGAGGTCGACACATTCATTTCCAGTATATTACACGGATTGGTCACATCCCACACATGCAATCCGGCACTTGAGTTAACACCGTCAACCTTAACGGCGGCTACAGAGGTTGAAAAGGCCAGCTGACCCGAGGCCGGAAGCGTCATAGCGCGGGTATAGTTAATATCTATCCTATCCAAATAGGCGCTTTTGAGGCCGCCGGAAGGTTTGTGGGTAATACCCAGCGAGAGATTTGTTCCATTGAGGTCAAACACCTTGCGTGACAGACATGTATCGCCGTAACAGTAGGTGCCAACCGTGCGGGGTATGTTGTCATAACCGTCAGATGGCAAGGCCTTTCCGTTGACTGTATAAGAAACCGAGGTAGCCCCGTTGGGCGAGTCGGCAAAAAATCTCGTTTGCATCCACACGTCGGTACCCTCAACACGGCCCGTCAGAGTGAAACTGAAATTGCGTGTAGGGGTAAATTTGAAATCCTCTCCATAGAGATTGTGGCCACTCTCCACGATAGTAACCAAGTCGGTCTCGTGATAAAGGTGCTCAATGAATGTGGTTGCCACCACGCTCTCCCCGGCCGTTCCGGCGACTCCGTCGGTCGCAATTTTCATCGGCTCAGCGGCCTCGGCAATGTAATAGTAACACGTTTCTGTATAGGGATTTATAACATGTTCGGTCCACTCTTGGGAGCCAACGCGCCCCGGGGCAGCCCGCCACCCCTCGGGTCCCGACGCATAAAACACTAAACCCCGGGATGTTGCAACCGACGCAACTCGCGGCAGGTCATCAATATATTTTGACAGCGACAAGTAATCGCTAAGACGCTCGCCCCCATAGCCATACACGCCAACCCTTGCCGGGTCATCAAACCCCATCGATTTCAGCTCGGAGGTTGTAATCAGGTGCATTCCCGTTGTTTTGACGGCAACCTTAACCCATCGCCCCTCGGCAAGACGAGACGATTTTGTGTACGTTTCAACCGGAAACGCCAAAGCAAAAACGGGTTGCAGAACAAAGACAACAACCGCAATTATAACATTATATATTGATTTGAATCCTATTTTCATTTTTTCTGAAAAGCTATGAGGCATATACATAATCTGCCTCTATATTAAACGCATTTTTAAGACATTTATTGTATCGCCAACAAATCCTTTTTCGCTGAATGTTTTAAAACATTTTTGTGGTTGGAATTTTTTTCTTAATTTTGCAGAATAAATCACTTGTTACAAATCCTTAAAAACAATTACGCATGAAGAAAATTTTACTTTCAGCACTTACAATCGCAGCGTCAATGTCGGTATATGCCGATTACGCTGATTTTAGCAAAATCGTTTACTTGCCGATGGATATAACCGGCGAGACCCTTGAAAACAAAATGGGCGAAGACGGAACTCTTTCTAAAGATTCGGAAGGTACCGGCGCTACTGCCGTTGAAGGTTTTGTTGGCGGCGCAGCTCAGTTTGACGGCAAGTCATGGTATGAAGTTCCATTCACGGCCAATCTGAACTTTGGCGAAAATGACTTCACTCTTGAGTTCCTTTTCAAGAGTGTTGACGGCACGCTCAGCGGTTATGCTTTGATGCTTGGAGCTAACACTGCCGACTGGGTAGGTTTTGAGTTCAAAGATCCCAACCTTCTCTTCGCAGCCAAAGGCGGTGGCACAAAATCTCAGGCCGGTCTCGCATGCCTCGAGGATGTTGTAGATGGCGAGTGGCACCACATTATCGCCGTTCGCGACCATGTGTCTCCTACTCTCGACCTCTACCTTGACGGAAATTTGATTGACTCAAAGACCGACAAGACTAAATCTATCGAAATCGATCTCCCCTTCTACGTAGGTTGCAACCCAACTCCCTCTATTCTTGAAGGCACACCTCCGTTCACCGGTTGCCTTGACGAGGTTGCTATCTTCAACGGCGCAATGGCTATGACTGATGTTGAGGAGCGCTATGAAGACCTCACCACTACAGGCGGTATCAACGCTGCTATCGCTTCAATGGAGAACGCTACCGTTACCGTTTACAACCTCAACGGTGTTGAAGTTGCCCGCGGTGCCGGCAATGTTGATTCATTGGTTAACGGTCTTGACAAAGACCTCTATGTAGTTGTTGTTTCAAACGGCACAGCTCGCGAAGTTAAGAAATTCATCAAGAAATAAATGAATTTTTCATAATCATCTAACTGATAGCGGAGATAACGGTCTCAACAGCCGTAATCTCCGCTATTACTACCCTAAAAAACTCCTCTCTCAATTTCAACCTCTCTCCACTTTCCAATCATTGACAATTCACTAAATCAATCATAATATCCTTAAAACTTTTTAAACATGAAGAACCTTGATTACAAGGCCACAGGCCATGGTCAGCGCTCGAGAGCATTCTTCTCGCGCCTGATAGCCCTCTGCCTCGGTATGTTCATCGCGTTCTCTGTATCGGCCCAAAACATTACGGTTAAGGGTACGGTCTTCGATGAAACCGGCGAGCCGGTTACCGGAGCAAGCGTCATCGCGGTAGGCACCTCCCAGGGTGTTGCAACCGACATTGACGGTAATTTCTCGCTGTCGGTTCCGGCCAACGGCAAAATCAAAGTAACATTCATCGGCTACAAGGCTCAGGAAATTGCAGTAGCCGGCAAATCAACAATTAACATCACCCTTCAGGAGGATGCCAACGTTCTCGACGAGGTTGTTGCCATCGGTTATGCAACCGTTAAACGTCGCGACCTTACAGGTGCAACCTCTTCGGTAGGCAGCAAGGAACTTTTGAAAGTTCCCGCAACCACGGCCGCTCAGGCTCTTCAAGGCAAGGCTGCCGGTGTGAACATCACCACCAACAGCGGTGCCCCCGGTGCCGGAAATCAGATTACCATCCGTGGTGGTATGTCAATCACCCAAAGTACCGAGCCGCTCTACATTGTTGACGGTTTTGAAATGGCAAACGCACTCGACAACATCAACGTGAACGATATCGAGACAATCGACGTGCTCAAAGACGCATCGGCAACAGCCATCTACGGTGCCCGCGGTTCAAACGGTATCATCTTGATTACAACCAAGTCGGGTCAAAAAGGCAAGACATCGGTGAGCTACAACACATTCTTCTCGTTTGACACGCTCTCCAAGAAGCTTGACATGATGGACGACCCTCTCGCCTATGCAGCCTACCAGTATGAATTTGGCGTAATGCAAAATGCAGTGTCGGGCTACTCAAGCTATTTTGACAATGGATACGGACTTGACCAGGCCGATTTCTATACCGGAGCCGTTGGCCGTTACACGGAGCGTTACCGCGGTGCCAACCCCATTGACTGGCAGGAAGAAGTGTTTGGCGGAACTGCATTGACCCAGAGCCACAACGTTTCAATCTCGACCGGTAACGAGAAGATTCAGGCCCTCGTATCCTACAACTACAACGGCCAGGATGGTCTTCTCAACAACCACGATTACTCGAACAACTCTATCCGCACACGCCTCAATGCCGAGCTATGGAAAGGCATTCGCTTTGACATGAACGCTCTCTTCACCGGTACCGATACGCACGGTGGCGGTAGCTATTCGGGGATGCGTAACGTACTCCTCCAGCCTATCATCGGCGGTACTATGTTTACCCGCGACGAAATGCTGACCACACAGACCTATCCCAACCTTTCGGGTATGAACTCAAGCTACGACACTCCGCAGCCTATCATCGCCAACGATGCAACAGTTACCCACAAACGTAATTATGTTTTCACCATCAACGGCGGCGTTGAAGTTGACTTCTTGAAATATTTCACATGGCGCACTGCCGGTAGCTACAAGTATAACTCTTATCGCGACGATGCGTTCAGCGACCAGAACTCGTTGAGCTACATTCAGAATGCAGCCACCACCGGTATGACCGGTTCGATAAAGAACTACATGGGCGAGAACTGGCAGTTGACCAACACGTTGCGCTACCACCAGACGTTCAACAAGGTTCATCACCTCGACGTTCTCCTCGGTCAGGAAATGACCCACGCCGCGTCACAGAGCAACAGCATTTCGCTGAAGAAGTTCCCTAACCCCAACTTTGGGCTGAACGACATTTCGCTTGCCGAAGTCGACACCAAGGGTTCTTCGCGCTCTCACTCGGGTATTCTCTCATTCTTCGGTCGTGTTAACTACAACTTTGCCGACCGTTACCTGTTGACCGCCACCCTCCGTACCGACGGTAGCACCAAGTTTGCCCGCGGTCACCGCTGGGGCGTATTCCCGTCGGCAGCCGGTGCATGGCGCATCTCTCAGGAGCAATTCTTCCAGGAGAGCCCGCTTGCCAACGCTTTCAACAACGTAAAACTCCGTCTCGGATACGGTACTACCGGTAACTGTAATATCGGTTCATATCTTTACAACACGGTTATCAACACAACCAACTACCCTGTAAACAACAATGAGGGGAACGTTGCCTACGTGCCGTCGACTACCATGGGTAATCCCAATCTTAAATGGGAGACTCTCCACTCTACCAACGTTGGTCTCGATGTTTCGGTATTCAACGGCCGCATCGACCTGTCGGTTGACTGGTATAACAACCAGATTAACGACCTGTTGATGAAATCGGTTGTTCCGACAAGCACCGGTTATGCCGACCAGTATCAGAACATCGGCAAGATGCGCAACCGCGGTTGGGAAATCTCTCTTAACACGGTCAACATTACTAACCGTAACTTCCAGTGGACCTCAAACCTGAACCTATCGTTCAACCGCTCGAAAGTTATCGAGATTGACAATGACAGCGATTTCAAGCTGTTCAACGTTGGTTCAAACCGCGGCGGCCAGGTTCGCTACTATGCATCGGTTGGCGAAAGACTCGGCGATATGTGGGGTTATGTATATGACGGTGTTTATACTACCAACGACTTTACTACCGACGAAAAGGGGAATCTTGTACTCAAGCCCGGCGTAGTTGTACCGGTAAACGACAACGGCACAGCCAAGTCGGTACAGCCCGGTGACATCAAGTTTGCCGCCAACTCGACAGCCGAGGATGGCACCCCGACATTCCGCGCCGGTGAGTTCAGCAAGATTGGTAACGGTACTCCGAAGATGTTTGGTGGTTTCTCCAACTCGTTTGCATTCTATGGATTTGACGTTAATATCTTCTTGAAATTTGCCGTTGGCCACGATATTTACAATGCGACCCGTCACTCAATGAGCCCCTACGGACAGTTCCAGAACGTGACCAAGGAGTTTGGTGAAAACTACTATCGCATGGTTGACCCTGCAACCGGAGCAAAGACAACCGACCTTGATGTTCTTCGCGCCCTCAACCCCGACGAGTCGAGCCGCGTATGGAATCTTGGCAACTACAACTCAACTATGATTACATTCCCGTCGTCATATTACGTTGAGGATGGTTCTTATCTGCGCCTTGCCCAGTTAACGGTAGGTTATACAATTCCTGCCCACATTACCCACAAGGCACACATCAGCAACCTTCGCATATATTTCACGGCCAACAATCTGGCAACATGGACCAAATATACAGGCTATGACCCCGAGGTATCGGCAGGAAGCTCTGACGCAGTTGCTTGTACCCCCGGTTACGACAGTTCAATGTACCCGCGTTCACGTTCTTACGTAGTCGGTCTAAACCTTACATTCTAAACCCTATTCAAGATTCAAAACATGAAAACTAAAAATATTTTCACCAAGGCGTTTATCGCAGCCGGCGTTATAGCCCTTGCGGGATGCATGACCTCTTGCGAGGATTATCTCGACATGCCGTCTTACACCGAGGTTGACGAGGAGACAGCATTCCAAGACGAGGAACACGCCGAGTTTTTTGTACAGGGTTGTTATCGCGGCCTTATCCACAGCGAGAACTTCTATCAGTTCGGAGCCGGCGAGACAACAATCCACTCCTGCGAGGATGGAACGACCAACAACTCTAAGTATGCCATTTGTAATTACAGCTATAGCCCGTCGGGCGGCGTTACCATTTCGACAAGCTATAAAGAGGCCTATCGTATCATTGAATCGTGTAACTTAGCTATCGCCCGTATCACGGCCAATCTGCCCGAAAGCGAGCGCCGCAACCGCATATTGGCCGAGGCGCTTACAATCCGCGCATATTGCTATCACAACCTGATTCGTATGTACGGTGATGTCCCGGCAATATGGGAGCCGCTTGTTGACCTTCCCGACAATGAGGATAAGTGGTACCCCACCCGCACCAGCCGCGACGAGATTTATGACCATATCATCGCCGACCTCCAGCAGGCTGTTGAATGGATGCCGTGGAAGAGCGAATTGTCGCTCAACACCAACGAGCGTCTAAACAAGCAGAGCATTCTTGGCGTACTGGCCCGTATCGCTCTCCATGCCGGCGGTTACTCGCTGCGCTGGGATTTGGCGACAAACGACCCCTCAACCTTGAAGATGTCACGCCGTGCAGATGACGCTCGCGTAACAGAGTTTTACAAGATAGCCGACGACGCATGCCGCCAGATTATTGAAAGAGGCGAGAATAGCCTTGTTCAGGCGTCAGCCAAAATGGATGCATTCCAAAACCTGTTCTACAACTACTGCCAGCGTAATTTTGGCGTTACAGATACAGAAGTTATGTGGCACCTCGCTCAGTATGGTACCACAACCAACTCAAACTTCAACATCTATGCCCAGACCGGTACCCGTGGTGGCAACTACGTTACCATCAAGGCAATGCAGTTTGCTCTCCCGTCGTTCTACCTCTCGTTCGACAAAAACGACATCCGCCGCGATGTTACCTGCACCAGCTACTCTATCTACTTCCTGGATAAGGGTGCTGCCGGCGATACATGGGTTGACGTAGGTACTACCTACTCCTGCATCATGCACGGTAAATTCCGCATCCCCTGGTGCCAGGAACCTGCAGCTACACAGCAGCGTAACCTCAACATTCCTATGCTTCGCTATGCCGATGTGTTGTTGATGTATGCCGAGGCCGAGAATTATCTGAACAAGCGGCCTACAACAGCGGCTATCAGCGCCCTCCAGCAGGTTCGCAACCGCGCCGGTATCGGCAACATGACTATCCCGACCGACTATGACGGATTCCTGAATGCACTCGTTCAAGAGCGCAAGTGGGAGCTTTCGGGTGAGTTCCTGCTCCGTACCGACCTCGTTCGCATGGGTGTTCTCGCCCGCGAGCTCAAAGCTACCAAAGATGACATGAAAGCACTGTCGAAGCATGAAGGCAAGTATGCCAACGTGCCCGAATATCGTCTGTATCGCTTCCAGCCCGACGCTCAGGTGTGGGGCAACGAGTTCCTCGCTCTTGATTACATTGAGCTGACCGACCCTGCCGAAATTGCCAAGATTTCAACAGCTCCGTCAAAGAGCAGCCAATATGCCGAGTTCAACGCAACTGTTCTTGAAATCGTTAAGGCCCACGGCGTAGAGGTTAAAGATGGCGACCTGTGGTATCCGGCAAATATGTTTGACTCCTACCAGTCGACCTACAACGGAAATTGCCGCAAGAGTGTAGGTTTTGTCGGCGGATATAACACTATCCAGCTTGGCAATATAATCTACACCCACCCCACCGGATTCGGCCGCGAGAAGAATAAAGAGAATCAGTATCCCGACTGGATTGAAGCAGCCGATGGCAGCGACGGTCTCTATTACGGATTCAAGGAGAACTGCTCGGAGCTTGCACCGTTTGCAAATCAATCGGCAGGACATCCGATGGTTGACAATCCCCGCTTGACACAACATCCGGGTTACGCAACCCACTAATTGAAAACCCAACAAATATCAAGGGCGCACCATTCATCGTGGCTGCGCCCTTAATATTTATACACCGGAAATAACGCTACACGCCTACTCCCGGCCGGTTATTCGGTCAATCAAATTGAAAATTGCCTGCGAGAACGATGTCGGCAGAATATCAACAGCCATGAATGCAAGCCGATAAATCAGGGGAATGCGCCGATAACTCAATATGTGCTTATTTGATTCGGGGAAAGTGTTTTTCCACTGCGCAACGTCGCGCCCGCTGCCACGAACGAATTTAACTTTAGCACAGAATTTGAGATAGTTAAGGAAGTGCTCAAATTTATGGTTAACACCATTTTTGATAAAGTATTTTTCCACGTCGCATGCACCGGCAATATGGTCGCGAAGCGTCAATTCTTTCCGGGAGCGCGATAGCGACGGTTTGTCGTTGTCGTACAAATACTGATAAACTTCAAAATCAACAATTACCACCCGGGGGTCATGAGCCAAAAACTTTGACAGCAATATCAAATCCTCCCAGCGGTCAATTCCCTCAACCGGAGCAATGTCATGCTGCCGTAAAGCCCTGAGCGAAATTAATTTAGAATGGTTAGAAAAATTTGGAGTGTTAATTGTGAGATTATTAAGCACATACGGGCTATCAGGACAGCCTCGAAAAAAATTGCCTTTACCATCGGCAATTCTCATAACACCGGCCACGAGGTCGGCATTCTCACTTATTCCGGCATTAAACATTCGCCGAAGCGCGTCGGGCAGAATAATGTCGTCGGCATCACATTGGGTAAAATAACGGGCATTAGCAATTTCCATTGCAGATGCAATTGCAGCAGCCATCCCTTTGTTGCAACCTCCGGATACAATCTCTACGTGGATATTATCGGGGGCGTCGAGAGACAGTCGGCGAAGAACTGAGGCAGTATTGTCGGTGGAACCGTCGTCAACAGCGATAAACTGAATGGAGATACCTGACTGGGACAGCACCGAGCGGAATGCCGCTTCAACAGTTGCCTCGGCATTATAACATGGCATAATGACACATACATCATACTCCATAGCTCCTTTTTTTGCTTAAAAAATTAAGAATCTGCACAAAGATAACAATTAATTCCAATTTTTAACTATTTTTGCTCGCTGTAACGAAAGTCTCCCCTCAAAACCGATAAGACAAGGACTTATTGTGAGTCGCATAGTTGCACGAAAAATATTCAGGGGTGTGCTTTGGACCCTATTGGCTATCGTGATATTGATAATCGCGGTACCTTTGTTGCTTTATATCCCTCCAATCCAGGAGGCGGCCAAGAACTATGTAATAAGGCAGATTAACGAAGATGGAGAAATGGAGGTTGAGATAGACTATATACGACTGAAATTTCCATTAAATCTGCAAGTTAACGGAGTCACAATAAAAACAACACCTGTCGATACAATGTTAACGGCCGGCAGCATCGGTGTGTCGGTCAAATTGATGCCGCTGTTTCACGGGGAGGTAGATATAAACGGAGCCGAGGCCGAATCGGTATTCTACCAAATGGGCAATGCCGATTCGCTTATGTGGCTTCGCGCGAAGGTTGACCGCGCAAAGATAGAGGCGTCGTCACTTGCAATCAAGAAGTATCGGATAGACGTGGACCGCGCTATGGTTGACGGCGCCGATATATCGCTGCGTATGCTTGCCGATACAACTGAGGCGGAGGTTGATACGACATCGAGCGCTCCATGGATAATCAATGCCCGGGACCTCGAGCTTCGTCGCATAAACTACCGAATGACAATGCTTCCAACGATTGACTCACTGGGAGTGTATGTTGAAAACGCCCGATTAACGGAAGGTAAAGTTGATATCGCGGCCCGCGACATAAAAGCAAAATCGCTTTCGGTAGATTCGGTGACGGCAACCTATCTGTATCCGTCTGCCTCGTGGCTTAAAGAGCATCCCTATCCGGTAGCTGTAACCGAGGATACGGAGACACCGAGCGACGAGCTATGGACTATCAGTGCCGGTCATCTTGGATTAACCGGCAAATTGGCGACATACGCCGAGCGAGACGCGCGGCCGCTTGCCGGTCTTGACCCGTCGTATCTACAGGCCCGGAATATCGTGATTGAGGTTGACTCGTTCTACAACAAAGGGACCGACATAACGGTGCCAATCAAACGGTTAAGCGCAGTGGAACGATGTGGCCTGCCACTGAACGTGTCGGGAGTGTTTTCCATGAAAGATGACATCATGCACGTGTCGTCAATGGAGATATCCACAATGCTCTCCCGGCTGTCAATCGACGCGACGCTGGGGCTTGGCGACATGACCACCGACCCCGACATTCCAGTGTGCATAAATTCGCGTGGCAACATTGCTCTCGCCGATATAAGAACTGCATATCCGTCGTTAAAATCATTTATAGCCAAACTGCCGGCCGGTGATTTAGAGTTCAATACCGATATTGACGGGACCTCGTCGGCGCTCAACGTATACGCGCTCTCGGCCCGATTGCCGCGAATGATTTTCGTAAACATGGTTGGCCGCGTGGAGAATTACATGAATCCGACTCAAATTGCAGGTAATCTATCAATTAACGGGTGGCTGCGAAACATGAATTCGATTAAGCCCACTATACTTGAGACCCGATTGGCAAAAATGGTAAATATTCCCGACATAGAGCTTGACGGCATGATAGACTACCGGCCCAATCATGCTGCCGGAAATTTAAAAGCAACGACATCGGGCGGAAAAGTGGTGATGATGGCCGAATGGAACGGTTTGACCGAGGGGTATGACCTCGATGCGTCATTTGATTCATTCCCGGTTGAAGATATTTTACCGACGATGGGTATCGGTAATGTGACAGCAAGCGTCAGAGCCAAAGGAGAGGGTTATAATCCGCTAAAGGCCGGAGCGCGCGCCGACATAAAGGTTGAGGTTGACAATATTGTTTACAACCGTGCCAGCTACCGTGATATTTACCTTGACGCAACGGTTTCAAACGGCGAGGCGTCGGGATGTCTTATATCGCATAATGCAGGTGCCGACGTAGATATTGATTTTGTCGCGGGGATATCGCGAGAGAGCTATGATGTATCGCTTGACGGCGATATAACAGAGCTTAATCTGCGCTTGCTTGGTTTGACCGACTCCATCTGCAACGGGTCGCTGTCGATGCGTGTTGCCGGGGTGTACAACCCTGTTACATCGGCATTTGACGTTAGCATGGATGTTGACGACCTTTCCTGGCATTTGCCCGGAATTGACATTGAGACACCGTCGGTGACCGTAACGGCACTATCCAATGATTCAACGCTGCGGGCCACACTGATAAACGGCGACCTATCGGCTACACTGACAGGCGGATGTGGAGTTGATTCATTCATGACAAAAATCGACCGCGCGATGACAATCGCGATGAAGCAGGTTGATGAACGCCAGATTGATGTCTCGGCAATCAATGCCGCACTCCCGAACATGAGTCTGTGTATAGTTGCAGGGAAACAGAATCTTGTTTCGGACTACCTAAAGAAAAATACTGACATTCAGTTTAACAGTCTCAATATAGGGCTGACAAGCGATTCGCTTTTCAAAGCAGACGGAAAGGTAATTGGAATGAAGAGCGGGAGCACCGAGGTCGACACAATTTCGATTAACGCATTCCAGCGAGGTGCATATTTGGTTTATACGGCGTATATGAATAACAGGCCTGGGACTTTTGACGATTTTGCATACGTTGGTCTGAACGGATATATTACCCATGACCGATTGTCGGCCGTGCTGCGACAAAACAATATCAAGGGGGAAAAAGGATTCCAGTTGGGTCTGCGCGCCAATATGAACGACAGCGTTGCAACTGTAAAAATAGTGCCCTACACTCCGACTATAGCCTATCAGGAATGGAGCGTAAATACCGACAATTACGTGTCGTACGATTTTGTAGACCGGCATCTTGATGCAAATCTGAAATTGACAAATGAGAAATCGCTTGTAAAACTTTACACGGAGCATGTAGAGGGTGACACGACCCATACACAGGAGGATATAATTCTTGAAATGAGCGACATAAAGCTTCAGGACTGGCTGTCTATCTCGCCTTTTGCCCCGCCGATAAAAGGGAATCTTGGGGCGAACATGAGGTTCAGATGGGATAGCCACGATATAACCGGGCGCGGGAATATAGGTCTGACTGACTTTTACTATGGCCGTGAGCGTGTTGGCGACTTTGACTTGGGTCTCGACCTTACACGTAATAACTCGGGGGCTCTCCGCGCCGACTTGTCGCTGCTGGTAGACTCGGTAAAAACAATAACGGCCCAAGGAGTGCTAAACGACTCTACTTTGAGCAATCCTTTTTTATTGGATTTCAAGATGATACGATTCCCGTTGAAGGTGGTTAATCCGTTCCTACCGGCCGATGTGGCGCGACTGAGCGGAACGCTCAACGGAACGATGGATGTCACCGGAGATATGGCAAATCCGATATTCAACGGTTATTTAGATTTTGACTCGGCGGTTGTGAATGTTCCGATGCTCGGAACAGCTCTCAAATTTGCAGAGACAAAGATTCCGGTTGACAGTAACGTGGTATATTTCAACGACTTCACCATAACGGCATGTAACGAAAATCCGCTGCGAGTAAACGGCACGGTTGACGCACGGCATATTTCGGAGATAGCGATTGACCTCGGGATGAATGCAAGGAACATGATGATTGTCAACTCAGACCGCGCCCGAGGCCGCGCGAGTGTGTATGGAAAAGCATACGTGAATCTTGACGCTACCGCCCGCGGCAACATGAGGTTGCTAAGGGTTGACGCATCGTTGGCTGTGCCCGAAAATACCAATGTGACGTATATCATACCTGACGCAACCACCGTTTTGGCCTCACAGTCAACAGAAGATATGGTTAAATTTGTTCAATTCAGCGATACCGCGGCCGTTGCCGAAGCCGACAGCCTGAACACCGGCGCAATGGCGCTGCTGCTGAACGCCGAGCTGGATATACGACAAGGGTCGACAATAAGTGTTGATTTATCGGCCGACGGAAAGAATAAGGCGCAGATTCAGAGCGTTGGAAAGCTGACCTACTCGCTCAATCCGATGAATGACGGCCGACTGACCGGGCGCCTGGATATCAACAATGGCTTCGTCAGATACACACCGCCATTGATGTCGGAAAAGCTGTTCAATTTCAAAGAAGACAGTTATGTGTCGTTCAATGGCGATATAATGAACCCAACGCTGAATATCAAGGCGGTAGACAGGGTGCGGGCCAATGTGACACAGGAGGGACAAAACTCCCGATTGGTTAATTTTGATGTATCGCTTGGTGTTACCGGAGGGCTGAACAACATGAATGTAGTGTTTGATTTATCGACCGCAGATGACATAACGGTTCAGAATGAATTATCGTCGATGAGCGCCGAACAACGCGCCAACCAGGCGATGAATCTTCTGCTCTACAACGTGTATGTAGGAGCCGGAACTAAGGCGAATGCCAACCTGTATGGCAATCCGCTCTATTCGTTCCTGGAATCACAGATAAACACGTGGATGGCCAACAATGTCAGAGGTGTGGACATATCGTTTGGTATCGACCAGTATGACAAGACGGTAAACGGCACCACATCGACAACTACCTCCTACAGTTACCGGGTATCCAAGACCTTGTTTAACGACCGATTCAAGATAATTGTCGGCGGGAATTATTCGACTGACGCCGATGCCGATGAGAATTTCTCTCAGAATCTAATCAATGATATTTCATTTGAATACATGCTGAATAGCTCGGGGTCGATGTATGTGAAAATTTTCAGGCATGTAGGATATGAAAGTATTCTTGAGGGAGAGGTAACGCAAACCGGAGTTGGTTTTGTGTTAAAACGGAATCTCACCAGTCTTCGCGAGCTATTTGGCCGAAAATCAACGACACCCAAAACAGAGAACAGATGAAAAGCGCTCGATATTCGATTTTGGCAATGATATTCATGTCGGTTATATGGGCAGTTGTTATGCTCGTTGTATCGGGGTGCTCGACAACGCGCCGGCTGGCCCCGGGTGACACTCTATACACCGGCATTAAACGGGTTTCAATAACGTCGCCCGACAGTGTAAAAGTACCGTCGGGGGTGAAAAGTTCGCTAAATGAGGCGCTTGAAGCTGAGAGCAATAAGATGTCGATTTTCGGGTTCAAAGTTCCTATACCATTGGGGTTGTGGGTTTATAACAATATGGAAAATCCGCCAACCGGATTCAAGCACTGGCTGTATGAAAAGCTGGTACAGGAGCCTGTTTTGGTGGGTGATGTCAGGCCCGAAGTCCGGGTCAAAATGCTTGACCAGATATTAGAGAATAATGGATTCTTTGGCGGGCACGCTGATTATGAACTTGTTAGCGGCAAGAATAAACGTAAAGCAAAGATAGCATACAACATAGAGACCGGGCCGGTGTATAACATTGACTCCATAATTTTGCTGCCCGACACCTGCCGGCTGTATCATCTAATCGATTCGGTGGCTGCTGCCAGTCCTTATCTCAAACGGGGGGAACGTTACTGTACCGACTCTTTAAGTGTTGAACGCATAAGGATGGCAAATGCGGTCAGGAATCACGGTTATTACTTTTTTAAACCGGAATACATTGAATATCTGGCCGATTCAACGATTACACGGGAATCAATCGCGCTGATGCTCAATGTTGCAAATAACGCACCTGCAATTGCGTTGAAGCAATATAAGACCGGAAAAATAACGACTTATATATATCGCAATCAGGGTAATGCAGAGCGAGTTGACACGACGGAGACACGACGGGGAACAGTTATCAGAGAAATGCCATCGCGAATGCGCGACGGGTTGATACCGGAGTGCATAACATTCAGAGAGGGGCGGCTGTTCTCAGTCAGGGATATGAACAGGACACAGACCCGACTGTCGCGATTGGGAATCTTCAACAGTATTGACATTGCGGCGATTCCCGACACTGCGGCAAACGATGACAGGCTAAACGTTGTTATATCGGCGACGTTTGACGCGCCGCTTGAGGCATCAATAGAGGTGAATGCCGCTTCAAAATCAAACAGTTATTTAGGGCCGGGCGTTACGTTGGGCTTAACGAACAGAAATCTGTTTGGCGGCGGAGAGCAGTTTAACATATCGCTAACCGGCTCATACGAATGGCAAACGGGAAAACGGTCGGAACGCTCGTCGGTATTCAATTCCTACGAGGCCGGCATATCGTCGTCGCTGGCATTTCCACGTCTTTTGGCCCCCGGGTTCATACCTCGCTCCCGCCGCGACATAAACTGGACCCGAATAACGCTTAATGCAGATTTACTTAACCGCCCCCATTATTTCAAAATCGCACGATTCAACGCCTCGTTTGCATACGACTGGCGCGTGTCGCGACATGTATCCAACACGCTGACACTGTTTAAATTGACCTACACAAATCTGATTCACACAACGGCCGAATTTGATTCAATTATGGGTGCAAATCAGGCTATTGCGCTATCATTCCAGAGCCAATTTATCCCGCAGATGAGTTACAGCTACACGTATGACAGAACATTTGGCGGCAGGAACACGTTAAACTGGACATTCACGGCACAAGAGGCAGGAAATTTGTTTTGGGGGATATACCGAGCATTCGGCAACAAGGGTGAGAAGAGATTGTTTGGCACCCCGTTCTCCCAGTTTGTCAAGGGGACAACGCAGCTGGTATACGGCCGGAAGCTGAGCAGCGGGGAGCATTGGCTTGTAGCCCGAGTGGCTGCGGGAGCGGCTCATGCGTATGCCAACTCAATGGAGGTTCCATATAGCGAGCAGTTCTATGTTGGCGGGGCAAATTCGGTCAGAGCGTTCACCGTCAGGTCGCTCGGGCCAGGCAGTTACCGAGCTCCGGCAGAATTGCAGACCGGCTATTTTGACCAAACCGGAACGTTTAAGTTTGAGGCCAATGTGGAGTACCGTTTTCCTATCTACGGTCCGCTTAGGGGGGCGATGTTTTTGGATAGCGGAAACGTGTGGCTACTTAAGGATGACCCACAACGCCCGGGAGGGCGCCTGCGAGGTAACCAATTCTTCAAGGAATTGGCTCTTGGAACAGGTGTTGGAGTCAGGTTGGACATCAGTATGCTTGTAGTCAGAGTAGACCTTGGAATAGGGATTCATGCGCCATACGAAACCGGGCGCTCAGGCTATTATAACATGACATCCTTTGGCAATTCACTTGCCCTACACTTGGCAATCGGCTATCCATTTTAAAACATTTTAGATTAATTAACATTACAGCGCTGTTATTTTACCCGCCACAAGATGTAAATTTGCAGCAAGATAGGCATGATGTAGCATAAAGAACGGCCAACAGAATGGTTGGGGGGTTGCAGTGCTGAAAAAAAAGGGTTAAATTTGCGGATAAATAGAAAAGGATATGAAAGAAGTAGTTGTAAGTGGTATTCGTTCGACAGGAAATCTCCATTTAGGTAATTATTATGGGGCGTTGAGTAAGTTTGTAAAGATGCAGGAGGATTATGATTGTCTGTTTTTCATAGCCGACCTACACGCGCTGACGACACACCCCGACCCGCGGATACTACACTCAAACGTACAGGATATATTGGCGGAATATTTAGCATCGGGAATCGACCCGGAGAAAGCTACAATATTCGTTCAGAGTGATGTTCCGGAAGTTTCGGAGCTATACTTGCTGCTGAACATGCATGTTGGAATAGGCGAGTTGATGCGCACCGCGTCGTTTAAGGATAAAGCGCGCAAGCAACTCGGCATCAAAACCGGCAATGAGAAAGATGATGACGAGGATATCGAACGGCAGATAATAGGGACAAATTCCAATAAGCGCGTGAATGCGGGCCTGCTGACCTATCCGACGTTAATGGCTGTGGACATCCTGATACAGAAAGCGCAGAAAGTTCCGGTGGGGAAAGACCAGGAGCAACATTTGGAGTTAACACGCCGATTTGCGCGTCGATTCAATTCGTTCTATGGTGTAGATTTGTTCCCCGAACCGACCAATTTTAATTTTGGCGACCATGCAGTTAAAGTTCCGGGGCTTGACGGGTCGGGCAAGATGGGTAAAAGCGAGGGGAACTGCATTTACCTTGTTGACGATGAAAAGACGCTGCGCAAGAAGGTGATGCGGGCTGTAACCGACCAGGGACCAACAGAGCCGAATCAACCAATTTCTCAACCTGTGGAGAACCTGCTGACGCTAATGGAACTTACCTCAACGGCCGACGTAGTGGAGCACTATCGCAAGGCATACGCAGATTGCTCAATAAGATATGGCGACATGAAAAAGCAGCTTGCAGAGGATATTCTGAAGATAACGACCCCTATCAGAGAGCGTTACCTTGAAATAAGAAACAATGACGTGTACATCTCAAAGGTAGTTAAAGAGGGCGCCGAGCGAGCCCGCGAGCGTGCAGCGAAGACTCTGCATGAGGTAAGAGAGATAATGGGTATCAGAAAATTCTATTAAAATATCTCAACCACAAGCCCATTTAGGCGTCAAAAATTTTCATAATAAAAGAAATACTATTAAATTTGCAGGCGCAAAAATATAACCCTGAAAAATAAGAAAACAACAATACAATGGCAAAAGAAAACCCAAAAGAGACTCGCACGTCGATTGATGAGCTGAACGACTCGTTGACCGGCATAGAGCAGAAAATCGAGAACAACACCAAGGCCTTGATGTGGCCTGCTATCATTATTGTAGCAATTGTAGCGATAGTGTTGATTTATATCTATGCAATCCGTCAGCCCGGTATTGCAGCGGCCAATGATGCAATAGGTCAGGCCGATATGCAGGCAATTATGGGTAATGACTCGGTAGCGCTTGCGCAGTATCAGGCAGTGGCCGCCGACTATGGCTACGATGCAGGCAACCGCGCAAATCTCAATGCGGCAATTCTCCTATACAAGGATGGCAAATATCAGGAGGCACTTGATTATGTAAAGAAATTTAGCGGGAATGACGATGTTATAGCCGCAGCGGCAAAGTCGCTTGAGGGTGACTGCCTGGTAAACCTTGACAAGTTCCAGGAGGGTGCAGAATGTTTTGCACAGGCAGCAAAGATAGCCGGCGATAATCCAGCCTATACGCCTGTGTTCCTGATGAAGGAGGCTACCGTATACCACGAGCTTAAGGATTATAAGAAAGAAGCCGCACTCTACAAGAGAGTTCTTGACGAATATCCGTCGTATGCAGCGCAGCTTAACCTTGACATTGAGAAATATGTTAAGCGTGCTGAAATTGCTGCCGGCGAGGAGTAATATTCGGTAAATCGGAGATACAATAAAAAGGCGAGTCGTCAATGACTCGCCTTTTTGTTGTATGGGGCTCCGCCGCGCTTAGTACAGGGGCAAGGGTGGCGGTGATGGCGCAGGCTTGGAAGCAACCCCCGACAACTCGCCTGATAGGCTCGAAAGTCGAGGGCTAACGAGCTTTATGCCCTCCGGGCAATTTCGTGGGGCGAGAAGGATGACCGGCTGCGTTTGGCCGACAGCTATGTGATGGGCGCAGGCTTGGAAGCCTGCTTTCCGGGCTGACGCAGCGTAGCGGACCCGATGTCAAACCGCCAATGGCGACAACCGAATAAAAGGTTATTTAATTTTTCTCCTGAAGAGAGTGCTTCAATTAGCCAAGGCAAAAGCAAAGAGAATCAATATAAAAGAGGCAATCCCGGCTGTCTTGGTATATTTATATTGGTCGATACGTTCTTTAGCTGCTTTATTGAGGGCAGAACTGTTTGGCGGCAATGTAATATCGCCGTCTTCAAAAGTGGCTTCGCCAATTTTGACACAATCACGGTGCGCCGCATCGGGTATGCGGAACACGTAGATTAACTTAGCTTTTAGGTCGGAGAAATATTGCATATTCTATTATTAGGCCTCTTCATGTAAATCAGGTAGATTCATTTCATTTTATAATGATATGTTTCAATTATCTTTTGTAGCTGTTCGGCAGTAGGCAATAGCTCGGCTGCTTTATGTTCGAAAGCCGCCACTCCCATTGGCTGGCTCGTTCCTCTAAAAGCCCATTCTACTACGGCATTATCCCTTGAACGGCAAATTAGCAATCCAATTGACGGATTATCGTCATCTTGTTTTAGGAGTTCGTCAAGTGCCGAAATATAGAAATTGAGTTTGCCGGCATATTCCGGGATAAACGCTCCCAATTTTAATTCAATGACAACGTAGCATTTCAATCGGGTATGATAGAAAACCATATCAGGAATGAATGTTTGGCCTCCGGGCATTTGAAGTTGCATTTGTCGACCCACATAAGCAAATCCATTTCCCAGTTCAAGCAAAAATCGAGTTATGTCCTTGGCTAAGGCATCCTCCAACTGTCTTTCATTTTCAATATCACCTCCTATAAATTCAAGATTATAGGGGCTCTTGAATATAGAATCAGCCAAACGGCTATAAGGCGCCGGAAGTTTATCTTCAAAATTAGTAATAGCTTTACCGTGGTTTCTGAAAAGGTCTTCTTTTATTTTTTCATTTAGCTCGGGACGACTCCAATTTGCCTCAATAGTTTTTTCGATATAAAACAGAGCTTCGGAAACTGACTTTGCTTTCGTAAAAATGGCAATATGATGACCCCAGGGAATTAAACCGAAATCTGTAGGCATTTCTAATTCGTCAACGGACCGTTGACGAATTTCTGCAACGGATTGTTGCAAATTTGGCTTTTCTCCTTCCTTAAATTCTTCAACAACTTGTTGAAGAATTGTAACATCTTGATTATAAAAATTATACCATCTGACGATATATCTGATATTCGCAGATGAAAAGCCGGATTGATTTGGAAATTCAGCTTTCAAATCAAGACTTAGTGTATCAAAAAAAGCCGAACCCCATTTTGATTTAGCTTGTAGGGAAGAAATTTGTCTTCCCATATACCAGTAATATTCCAGCAAATCAGAGTTAATGCGAACAGCGGCTTTAATCTGAGCTTTTCGATAATTTTCTTTTAACTCATGAAGCAGTCGCGAATAATCTTGTCCTGCAACGGAAGGGGAGCGGTCGATAAATTTTGGAGGCCTTTTATGTTCGTTTGCCATGGGTCTATCATCAGATTATGCATTGAGACTATTTATTTGCAAAGTTAACAATTTTAAGGAACTTTAAGCC
>JAFLTJ010000030.1 GCA_022510465.1 Muribaculaceae bacterium | reverse complement strand
TGTGTAATTCTTATAATCCTCGAATGTTATTTCTATAAGATGATGTTGAAGATTGTATTTATCACAATATTTTTTAGCTCGCTCTAAGTCAGCGTTAAAAACTCCAGTCTTAGATGTAAATGTATATGCATGACTGCCAGGCTTTAGGTATGTGGCAAGATTTGCACTATCGATCCCTCCAGACAAAAGAATTCCGATATTATCATATTTTAAATACAATTCATCAATCTGCTTTTGTATTTCTCTATCGATATCTTTGGCTGTTTTTACAGGTATTCTATCACATTGGTCTATTACTTGAATGTTTTTGTGCTGAAAGCCCTCAGCAAAATCAACTCCATCTTTCCATATGTAACGAAATGCCATATAAGAACTTAAACAAAAATTAACATCTACCATACTTTATATTTTAGTGATTATGTTATTCTCTATTATTCAAATGGTGTTCACCAATATTACTATTCTCCTTTCCATCTACCCAGCCACGTGCAGATTGTAATGCTTCCGTGATTTTTGTAGATGATATCCCCTTTGTATATGGGAAGTATATAATCTTAATACCTTCTTTTGCAAAACACGCTTCGTAGTCCTTCCATTTATCGGTACCGTACCAATCGTCGCCAACAAAAAGAATCTGTGCACCCAGTTTCTTGCAAGCCGCTAACTTATCCATATCATATTGAGGGACAACCGCATCCACGTATTTTATGCTTCGTACAATTTCAGCTCTATCTGAAAAAGGAATCATGGCGTGTTTCCCTTTATAAAGGACAAGTTCGTCTACTGTCACACCGACAATTAATCTGTCACAAAGCCCTTTTGCATTTTTTAGCAGAGTTAGATGACCGATGTGAAATAGGTCATAAACGCCAGTTGTATAGCCAATTATCATGATGTTTTACGCTTCTTTTTCTAATAATTCCCTTAAAAATTTGTCGTATGGTTTGTCTGGATCAAATGCTTCGAAATCATGCCAATTCCCTCGCTCTTCAATAGGTGGGAATTGCATAAAGTCTCCATACGTAGTAGTTAGAATCTGTTCTGCATTACGTGGAATAAGAATTTGATGTCCATAAAAGTCGACATCTACTAGATCCAATACGTCATTCCATTTATAGATCATCCTATTCGGTTTATATACTGCTATTCCGGTTATCATACAAAGATCGGATCTTTTCTTATTCATTTCAGCGTAGATAGTGTTTAACTCGGCTAGCACTTTGTGTGGGTCTCGCCCCTTATAATGCCGCAATTTTTCAATATCATAAGGGGTGGGATGAGGATTCCGGCTCCTCATATATGCAGAATTTTCTAATATCAACTCTTTCGCCCTGTGATAATTTTTTTCAACATCAGTCAAATGGCAATTATCTAAGATAAATATATCAATGAATATTCCCTGGTTGAACTTGCAGTATCTAAATGCAGGACTAATACTCGTCGAGTTTGAATTTCGTAATCTAGTAAATGAGAAAAAATAGTCGTTATCTCTACCTGGAATTTGTAAAAAATATGGGGGGGGTAATTCTGATTGTGCTATTGCAATAAATCTCTCATAATCATCTCTTGGCATACAAATATCCACATCATCATCCCAAGGTATAAACCCGTTATGCCTTACAATTCCAAGTAAAGAACCAACAGCCATAAAGTACTTAAGATTGTGTTTACGGCAAATTCTGTCAAACTGAATCAGTATGTCCAACGAAACTGCCCAAATTTTTTTCCTTTTTTCTGTAACGAGAAAATCACAAATAATCTCTTCTTTAAAGAAACTTTCAGGCAGAATGCCTTCTGCTATAATTCGCTCACATTCAGTCATTTCTATATAGTATTATGTACCTAATTAAATTATATACACTCTAGTTAAGACGGGGTGATATTTCTTCCAATTTTTCAAGATTTTCAGGCGTCAATGTTTGGCCGATTATTAGATCCTGACATTGACCGATTTTTTCCAGTGTCCAGTTCCACCATTTGATTTTTAAAAGTCGCTCAATTGTATTGTCGTCAAATCGTTTCTTAATTACTTTGGCAGGAATACCTGCAACAACTGTGTATGGTTCAACATCTTTTGTGACAACGGCTCCGGCTCCTATTACAGCTCCGTCTCCTATCGTTACTCCATTTAGAATAATTGCTCCATTTCCTATCCATACATCATTGCCTATTGTTGTAACCTTCACATTTACAACGGGTTTTACCCCCCCCCACTCTCTGAATATTTTATCCCAAAAATCAATTGGAAATGTCGTTGGCGCGTATAAATTATGGGTTCCACCATAATACACGCTTGCATTCCATGAGATACTGCAGAACTGGCCAAGATTTGTTCTCATGATTGTTGAATTGCGACCGATATAGCTACATCGTCCAATTTTTGAATTGGCAACAATACAATTGCGATTTATATCTACATAGTCATCAATAACGCTTTGTTTTACTATTGAAAAATCGCCAACTGAGCTATGCGCTAATATTTTGGAGTCTTCAATTCTCGCATTGTTATAAATCTTAGCTGAGTCGTCAATCCTAGAGTTAAATATTACATTTTTAACTTTATGCATTATCTAATTATTAACATTCAGTCATTATATAATAGCACGCAATTACATGTGAGACTGAATTGTTGATTTGATTGCCTCAAACGATTTCATCTCGGCAATCTCTTCAGGTTCAAACTCAGTGTCAAATTCGTCTTCAAGCTCTACAATCAAGTTAAGATGGTGCAGCGAATCCCATTTTTCGCAATTTGCCTGTGAACACTCAACCGTGAGATCGGGTAGTTGAAACACTCGTTGCATTATCTCAAGAATCTTTTTATCCATAACTTTATTTTTTAATTTCTAATTATAGTGTAACCGGAATCAATTATCCGAGTTTCTTTAAGCTCTACACAATACAATTTGCTATTGTCTGTTTCGTTTTTTACCGTAAAACCGTGGCGATCATAGAAATCGGCTACCTGGGCATTCTTTGCTGTTTGGATATATTCTGCCGTTATTTTAGTGATACCTTTATCAAAGTAATCGTTGAGGATTGTGTTGAGGATTGCCGTTTCTATATTTTTGCCTAAAATGCGACAACTCAAAAGAAAACTGTCAATATGAGCAGTATCTCCGCTTTGCTTGATGATAGCGGCCGCTGTAATCCCATTGTCGCCAAATCGGTCGGATACAGAAACACATATTACCTGGTGTCCGCTATTTATGAATGAGTTAATATCCGCCTCTGAGTATCGCCTCGTTGTCAAGTTAAACTGATTGGTCTTCTGTGTCATTTGGGCGATTCGAGGAATATTAAAAGAATTGGCTGGAGTAATATTAATTTTTATTTCGAGATTACGAATATATTCTGATAAATCGGTAAATTGTTTTGATACTGCCTTTCTCTGTGCGTTAGCCCTATATTGTTCGGTTTTGCCAAGGTCTTCTACCGTTAGTGTTGTTGTTCTGAAAAATTTTGCAACAATTAAGGCATAAAGTTCCATCAGCCCATAAGGTTTCTTCGGAAATTCAGGAACAGCCACCATCGGCAGTTGTTGCCTAACAAGTTCCCGTTCGGTTGGATTATCATCGATAAATACCATGCTGTCCAAGCCTATGTTTAGTTCGGCAGCAATTTCACGAATATTATCTGCCTTGTTGTTCCAGTTAATACGATATGCTGAAATATACTGTTTGTTTAACCTGACAAATGGATTTTTATCCCAAACCTCCAAAATATCAGCTTCATTATTTTTGCTACATACGGCAATGATAACTCCTGTTTGGGTCAGCGAGATGAGCGCCTGTTGAAAATAGAGATAGACGTTGCCAGGGTAATCGCCGCCAATTTTTATTCCATCAATACCATCCTCTCCAACGACGCCACCCCAAAGAGTATTATCCAAATCGAGGACAATGCATTTTTTTCGTGAGCCATTAATTTGACTTTTTCTAAGCATGAACCAATCAGAAAACCCTATTGCGACAGCCGGTGATATAATCATCTGAGAAATAAAATAAAAACGCCAGTTGGTAAGTTCCAAACGGGGATATTGACAGAAATAATCGGCGATGTCAATGAGCTTTATCTGGGAATTTACAGCGGCTAAATCGGATACGTAAGTGTTAAAATTGGCAATGGCAGTTTCGACACCACGATTGGTATCAACCAAAGTTACGGCGAAAGTATCTATTAATGTACAAATATATAATGTTTGTTCTGTATTAAGCGCGTTAACAACGAGGCTAAGACTATGACGCCAAGAATCGATTTGTGCTATTTTTGACTCAACATCAAAGTTAACGGGCGCAAAATATAGCCAAACCAATTCTCGTTCATCTGTCGGAATGTACGACACATCGTCATATCCTGAAAAACGTGTATCGTTTGAAAACAGATTCTCTATTGTATAGTTGCGAAAAACAAACATGACTACACTTATAATATTATTTTAAACTGCCTATTATTTTCGCTGTTTCTTCGTTATGATTTCAATGATATAGTTCATATCATTTTCATCATATCGGTGGTCTATAGGGAGAGAAATGATGTTTTGTGTATACTTAAACGCAACAGAATCTTTATCACTCCAATTGAGAACATTCGGCCAATATTGAGCCACATATATTTTATTTTCAATTAAATACTCTCGAAGTCCGTGAATATCAGTCATGAAGGGATAAATCATCGGGCACTCAAATGTGTCAATATCTGGTAGATTAAGCATATTTGAAGTCCCTAATGCTTCTGCAAGAATGCTATAATTCCGTCTACGTTTACGTTTTACACTACCCATATCTATTGACGAGAGAAGCCTATAGGTAAGCGGAGACATTAGTGTTAACGGCTCATCTGATATCGTTGCCTCGTCATTGTGAAAATCCCCATATCCACTATTTGCTCCGGTGTCAATTCTTTTGAGAAGATGTGTAGCACGATTCCAGGAGATACCGCTATTTAAAACAATTTGAGGCATTTCATCAGTATATGCCATTCCTCCGTCAGGAAGCCCAAAAAATTTGCGTGGGCTGTAAAAACATTTGGTATTTCTAATTTCAAGAGCATACCACGCTTGAGAATTATCGACAATCAGCTTTCTTCCGTATTTTTCCGAAAGTAGTTTTACATAGGCATCCTTAATACCGAAATAATTGTTGACTACCAGATACGTACCCTCTTTTTCAATCTCGCTACTGAATCCATCACAAATTTCCAATTGCTCATTAATATTATAAAATCTATACGGCATGTTGAGCGTTTCTATTGGCTGAAGAATGGAATCACACGTATAGTCAGGTATTAATATTTCTTTAATCTGTCCATTCAGACCTCTAAGAATATACTCAAGAGCATGTCTTCCTGAATTAACCGCCACACACCTCGAATGCATTATGCAATCCTTGATTGGGAGTTCCAACTCAAAATATCCTCCAATTTCTCTCATTTTACAAGAACTTACATATTACTTACCGACAAGTTCAATCAGACCGACATCCTTATGATACATGAAAGCGACTCGCGATCCTGTTATAGCTTCTGCCGTTTTTGGCTTTGATACAACTATGTATCGCAGTTTACGCAGTTCTTTGATTGTTTCCTCTAAATTAACAACTGAGTAGCAGATATGATATGGCGTGGTGCCATTTTTTCTCAAAATATCAACTACCGGTGACTTGTCATCAATAGCAGCAAGGAGCTCTATAGTTGGCATTGATGGATGTTGAAGAAATGCAATGCGTATATTTTGCTGATTATCAACGGTTTCCACCCCCCCCGCCATTTTGTATCCCATTCTTTCATAATGCTCTGCGGTTGACCGTATATCCTCGCAAGCAATACCTATATGGTGAAATGTCATCATTTAGAAGCCAAAATTAAAGTTAAAATTATATTTGCTGGTTACTCTCTTTACAGCACTTCGCAAAGTTTCTAATCAATTTACGAATACTATAATTTCCGGCATTCATCATTTCATCATATTCGCTTCTTAAGAGTGAATATACATCAATATCATGGTACTTCCCATTTTTGTATACATAATCACGCAGCACCCCGCCTTTTTTAAAACCTAAAGCTCTTAACGTATGTGGCGTTGACGGATGAATTGACAGACATTCATCTACAATACAATGCATATTTAATTGATTGAATGCATAATCCATCTTTAGCAAATCGGCCTCAAACATTGAGATGCCATTTCTACAATCTTTTTCGCCTATAACCAACCCACCAAAAATGACTCGCTTGTTAAGGTGGTCAATGTCATTTAAAGATGTATAACCTATCATTCGTTGGCTTTCATCATTCAAGCAGATAGCCCAATATATATCTTTAGCATTATTCATCATCTTATCGTGCACCCATGCTTTCTCCATTTCAATAGATACATACCGTACAGGGCCACCGGTATATTCCTGTATTTCGGGGTCATGACGCCATTTATTTAGCAAAATATAATCATCTGGCGCGAAAGGTCTCAAAAAAACACTAAACTTAGTTTGCATTGATTGAATGGTTTATTATAGAACTTGAATCTTTATATATTTGTCCATGTTTGACAGAATGTCAAGCATTTGCTCGGTTGTGTCAAATTTCAGAATAAGTTCGCCCAATGCATCTTGTGCATCGCGAAACTCGTGAACTGAATCGCCCTGCTTTAATTCTGTAACGGATTCTACAAGATGGTTTTTCCGGAAATCTTCTTCAAACCATGTTGAATCATACAATCCTGTTTGTTTGGAATGTACCATGTAATTGGCCCAACATCCTTTGACCGGTAACATTTCAATGTCGGAACAATCTTCACCTAAAGCTCCTTTAATCACGTACGGTACCATGTCGACGCCGGTTGCATAAGCTGTGACTTGCGGGATAAGAGATCCTCCGCTTCTGGCTCCCAGCTCAAGAATAAAAATATTGTCGTTCTCGTCAACTATGGCCTCAACATTGTAGGCTGTAGTTTTCATCCCAAGAAGAGAAATCAACCGTTGCAGGTCCTGATGCAAACGGTCAATCAGTTTGGGGTCCATCATAAATGGCCAACACTCTCCGAGAGGGGCAAAATCCTTTTTACCACTGGGATTATAATATTCATTGCCAAAGCAATGGAATTTCAGGACACCATCGACGCTGAACGCGTCTCCCGATATTTGCCACCCTTTTTTATTAATAAACTCTTCTATTATTATTCTCCCTGAACGCGAGTAGGATAAAGCATCTGCGACAAAAGCCTCAAGTTGCTCCCATGAGGTAAGTTTATTAATACCCTTGCTACCCGACGAGTCGACCGGTTTCACCATTACCGGTAATCTGAATTTATCCTTGTTGGCGTATGCTTCCTCGTAGGAAGCGAATCCCATTGCTACAGGTGTGTTAAATCCGTTTGCTGCCAAAAAATCACGGAACAAATCTTTGTTGGATAATATTTCTACCGACTTGTAGGGTGAGGTTGGCAATCCAAGTTGCTCAGAGACGTATGCGGCAACAGGCGCTGCGGGATCGGAAGCATAGGCTACCACTCCGTCAACTTTATGTTGTCGCGCCAGTTCAAGAACAGCCTCGCGATCGGTTGTACTGATATTGTAATATTCGTGGGAATATTTGTGTCCCGGATTAGTGGGAAGATAGTCGCAGGTAATGACATAATGCCCCATTGCAACAGCCTCCTTTATGGCATACGTCTGGTACAACGACCCTCCAAGCATCAGTAATTTTTTCATTTGTTCAATGATTCAACAAATTTGGCAATACGTTTTGTTCCCTCCGTAATTCGGTCTTCCGATAGTGTGAACGCTATTCTGACATATCCTTCGCAAATATCTCCGTATGCAATACCCGGTACAACTGCTACTTTTGCCGAGTTAAGCAAATCGTAGGCAAATTTTTCCGAGGATTGGTAGCCCAAGCCTCTAATGTCAACCATAGCATAAAATGTTGCTTCCGGAACTATAACGTTAAGACCAGGTACATTCTCCAGCGTTTTGCATAATACATTACGCCGGGATGTAAAGGTGGTCACCATCTCCGCCGAATAATCTTCGTTAGAACCAATCGCCTCTATTGCTGCATATTGAGATGGCAGTGGCGCGCATGCAGCAACATTTTCCTGAAGTTTTACAACGGTGCTCACAATATCCTCAGGCCCCAGGATATAGCCGATGCGGTATCCTGTCATGCAAAATTCCTTGGATAATGAATTGACTATTACCGTATGATTCTTCATCCCGTCAATCGAGGCGATGTTGAAACATTCAATATTGTCGTATACAAGTTTTTTATATACCTCGTCGGTAATAACGACAAGATTACGCTTCTTGACTATTCCGGCAATTTGATTGAGGGTTTCAGCCGAGAATATTTTACCGGTTGGATTTGACGGGGAGTTTATAATGATGGCCTTTGTCTTTGTAGATACGGCATTTTCAATGTCATTGGCGCTGACCGATAAAGATGTTTTATTTGAAGGAGAAACAATAACCGGAACGCCATGACACATCTCCACCATCTGTTTGTAATTTACATAAAATGGCGCAGGTATTATAACTTCATCACCCGGATTAATTAAGGAAAGCAGTGTCAGATATAGCCCTTCCATAGCCCCGACTGTTACAGCAATTTCGGTCGCCGGGTCATAACTCAGGCCCTCATTGGCCTGGTATCGGTTGCCTATGCATTCTCTTAACTCTATGAGACCGGCGTTTTGGGAATATCTTGTTTTGCCGGTCATAATAGCCCGGCATGCAGACTCTTTTATATTGACATGTGGCTGAACATCAGGGTCGCCTAATGTAAAGTCTACAACATCATCCATTGTTTTTGCAAGATTGAACAATCGTCTTATCATTGACGGTGCAATTGATGATGCGATTTTTGATATTCTTGACACTTCGTTCATAACCAATGATTATTTACAAAAGAATTTGAGAACTTGTTCAATTTCCACTTCCGTCAAGCCATGATGCATTGGTAGGCAGAGAACAGAATCAGCCAACCGGTGGGCGACCGGGAGATTCTCTTTAACTGCAGACGGGAGGCCGCGATAGGTTGAAAATTCGCTTATCAACGGATAAAAATAACGCCGGGACAAAACCCCGTTTGCTTTCATCCGCTCGTACAGCTGGTCACGGGTCATGCCGAATTTATCGGCATCCACAAAGATTGGGAAGTAAGAATAGTTGTGGCGTACTCCGGGCATATCTTCAAAGAACGTAATGCCCTCCACGTTACGCAGCGTCTTGCGGTATCTGATAGCGACCTGGTTGCGCGCTGCGATTGCTTTGTCTACCTCACGAAGGGTCAATAGACCGTAGGCAGCTCTGATTTCATCCATCTTAGAGTTAATACCGGGCGCAACAACTTCGGTCTCTCCGGCAAAACCGAAATTTTTCAGATAGTCAATTCGCTTTTTTGTCTGTTCATCGTGCACTACCATTGCTCCGCCCTCCACGGTATTATACACCTTGGTTGCATGGAACGAAAGTGTTGAAATGTCACCGGCATTGAGAATGGATTCCCCATTTATTTCGACGCCGAAAGCGTGGGCTGCATCATAAATAACTTTCAGCCCATATTTGTCGGCTATCTCCTGAATGCCTTTAATATCGCACGGTTTACCATAGCAATGAACCGGCATTATGGCCGTAGTTTTTGGAGTGATTGCCGCCTCAATCTTTGATGGGTCTATGCCACAATTTGAAGGGTCAACATCAACGAATACAGGCTTTATGCCATTCCACCACAAGGCGTGGGTAGTCGCGACAAAACTGTAGGGAGTAGTGATTACTTCTCCCGATATGCGAAGGGCCTGAAGTGCGGTGATTAGAGGTAATGTTCCGTTTGTGAAAAGGCTGAGATAAGGGACCTTCAAGTAAGCAGCCAGCTCTTTTTCAAGCCGTTTATGAAAGTCTCCGTTGTTGGTAATCCACTTGCTGTCCCATATTTCTTTCAGCAGATTGCTGAATTCATCCAAAGGGGGGAGTAGTGGTGATGTTACTGTAATCATAGCGTAAAGAGGAGTATTTTAGTCAACTTCTCAGTCTAATAGGTCAGCGTAGGAAACGGTATTGACCTTTTTGCCATCTATCTCTCTGATGAAATAGTTTGGCCGGTTTTTGGTTTCATTGAATATTCGGCCAACGTATTCGCCTATTATACCGAGGGATAAGAGCGTGATTCCACCCAAAAGTAAAATCGCCACCATTAGCGTCGGGAATCCGGCAACCTGTTCGCCAACTATAAGAGTTTTAATAATTATGTAGATGAGATATAATATTGCTCCGAGCGAAACACAAGACCCCATGATTGTTGCCAGCCGCAATGGCATGGTAGTGTAAGAGGTCAATCCCTCTATGGCCAGGCCAAGCAAACTGAAAAAATTCCATTTTGTTTGACCGACCTCGCGATTGGCCTGTTCAAAAGGCACTTTAGTTTTCTTGAAACCTATGTAGCAATATAATCCTTTAGTGTAACGATGAGTTTCGCGAAGCTGTTTGATAGCTTCGATGCACGAGCGGTCCAGCAGCCTGAAATCGCCAACATTCTCCAGAATTGGGGTTTTGGTAGTTTTTTGCAAAAGGTGGTAGTACAGTAATGATATTTTCTTTCTGAGCCACGGCTCTTTTCCTCGAGTGATACGCTCGCCATAAACATCATCATATCCTTTCTCCCACTCGGCTATCATCGCCGGAATGACCTCCGGTGGGTGTTGTAAATCAGCATCCATAATTACCACGCAATCTCCCGACACAACATCAAATCCGGCCATCATGGCAACTTCCTTGCCATAGTTGCGCGACAAATCGACAAAGTGAAATCGTTTGTCGTTGGCATGTATCTGCATTGCGATAACTGCTGTATTGTCTTTGCTCCCGTCGTTGACCATTATAATCTCCCAGTCATACTCAGGAATTCGGTTAATCAACGCTGATACACGTTCATACAGAGCCGGTAGCACCTCCTGCTCGTTATACATCGGTATCAGGACAGAGATCTTCTTCATCACTATTTTACTTGATGTTTCTGCTTGATTGTGGAAATGTCTTTAATAGTAGTCTCGCTGATGTTGTATCCACGATATTTAACGCCTGTTAATCCATTTAGACCTATTATCATCGTGGAATCGGCCGGAATGGATATCTGGTGAATCTCATTCTCTTGGTTGGACAATTTTCTCTTTAAACGAATAGCCATTCCGATTAAACCTTTTTCTGCTATTACGGGTATACATTTCACTTGTAATGAATCCCCTTTTTCAAAAGATGGGTCGTCGAACCAAATGTATTTATCACCTACATGATATTCACCATTAAACGTTGTATGCTCAGATTTAAGGAACGCGTTTTTGTCGGAATAAGCTTGATAATCCCTGTTGTATAGGAGTCTGATGGGGGCTTTGTTTATTCCATAAACACGACTTATTGTGTGCATTGTCCATTCGACAACTCCGGTTGTGAATATGTCTTTAACGTATGGCTTGATGTCACAAGGCAACGTTACCGTTGGGGTCACCATTACGCCATCCTTTGACGCTACGTATTCGGCAATAAATTCGTGTGTTATCGCTTTTGTCACTTCGCAATATTTTACAATCCTGAATTGGTGTATACACACGGGAATAAGAAGAATGACGGCTAGACTCTGATATAAAGTGTTATTATATCGCTCCCATAGTACGTGATTCAATACTTTGAACAGTATTATTGCCGAATAAAATGAAATTCCGTTAAAAGATTGAGGCAGAGTGTTGGCTATCATGCCAAAGCCTATTGATATTGCTAATATTGTAAAATCCAGGCTATTATCTTTTACAAACTCTTTGAGGGCATTCTTAGACTTAATCCGCATAAAAATCAGCGAAATAACCATAAGCCAAAAAAGTTTGGTTCCATACAAAAGCTCAATTCCATTTATAAACATTAGAATTGGACCTTTGCCGCCCTCTAACCTTTCAAAATTCCCTGGGGCAAAAACCAATATTGCTGTTCCTATCCACAATGATATGGCAAGCGCTATAGTTGCAGCGTTTAATTTCTTGTATCTGAATATGCAATATAGAAATATTCCTCCCGACAGTGGTAGTGAATAGCATTCTTGACTCCAACCGGTAATAAATCCAAGCAATGCCAGTAGGATCAATTTAAGCCAATAATTATCTCCACCCCCCCCTATATTGCCTTTTAACCTGCTAAATGTCAGCATAAAAGTAAGTACGGGAAGCATTGGGTACAGGTAGTTCATCCCACCGGCAAAGCTATACCACAATCGGCTATTTGATTGAAAAAGATATAAGTACGTAATGAGAGTAAGAGCCCATAGGAATGGATTGTATATTTGAGGTTTGGATAGTGTGTACTGGCTGAAAAGTACTAAAATAGAAATCCCCAATAGACCTAAGAAGATAGAGTATGCGGTAATACCCCATGGCCCGGCAAACATTTGTACCAAAACATGGACAATGAATCTCCCGTTTGAATGAAAATATTGAGCTTTTTGGGATTCAATGGCGTCTTGTAAGGTCTGAATTTCCGTTGTATACACATTATTCCCTAATGAATGGTCATCCAGGATAAATCGATAGAGCAAGTCGTCGCTAACAATCTCTCGATTGTAGTTTCTAAGTCCAAGCGCCAATCCAAACACGATTAACGATATGCAAATCAGAATGAAACTGAGATAGTTACGATTCGGTTTTGAAATTGACTCTGGATTATAAATGTTGTTCATACAAGTGTTGTGATTCTTAACGTTTTATAAGCGAGCGAAGCTCTTTAAGTTCTGAAAATCTTAAAATTATTGCACCTCCGAGGTATATTATTGCTCCTTCAATCACGCCTATAATGAGAAGTAGTGCTGAAGGCAGAGCGAGAAAATCGGTTGTTAATCTGACTGCTAAACCCATGAATAAACTTAAGAGCAGAATGTGCATCAAGTCTCGCATCTGTGTGATAAATCCGACGTTAATCAATTTCCCAGTGTAATACGTGTTGATAATAAGTCCGATGATACAAGTACCTATTCTGAACCAACACATCAAAAGTAGTCCGAATGGAATTGAGAATACAAGTACCGTTACGCCCATAACTTTCTTGATTATTTCCAAACGCAAAAATAAGTCACTGCGCCCTTTTACCATAAGGAGATTAAGATTTATAGCGTGAACAGGGTACCACATACCGGACAGACATATCGGAACCAAGAGCGTTGCCGAATATATCCATTTCTCAGTAACAAGTGTTATAATCATCGGCTTTGCTACAGCGGCCATTCCAATCATCAATGGAAATATGATAAAAGCCGATACGCGAATTAATAAACGGTAATTATCGCGTAGTCGATTGTCTTCGTTTTGAATACTGCACAGAACAGGATATGTCACGCGCTGAATTGTACTTGTGATATTCTCCGATGCGAGTGAACTGAAATTCTGAGCCCGGGAATATAAACCCAAATCGGCAGCACTGAATACTTTGCCGATAACCAATTGATACATATTAATATATCCTTTGTCTAAAAGTCCTGACAACAACAACTTTGACCCGAATCCAAACATCTCTTTCAGTGAGCTCCATGAGAATGCCCAGATTGGTCGCCATTTAGAGCCCCACCACAATAGCGCTGAGTTTACTATTAAACTGGCATATGTCTGATATACTAATGCCCAGACTCCGTGACCTTTGTATGCGAAATAAATACCGATAATTCCCGAGACAATCGCACTGCTTAATGAAGCTTTTGCTTGTGTCCTAAAATCCAAATTTAGAGTGTATTGAGCTCGTTGTACTACGCATAATGAGTTGAATATCAACGACATTCCGACTGCTCTCGTCAACGGGGTCAGAATAGGAACATTGTAGAAATCAGCAATAAGCGGCGCACATAGGTATAGGATCCCGTATAGGAAAACGCCTGCAACGATATTGAAATAAAAAACCGTCGAGTTGTCAACCTCTGTTCGGTCTATTTTGCGTATGAGAGCTTGGGCAAATCCGCTATCTACCAGTGAACCAAGAATTATGGTAAATATTGAAATCATCCCAATAGTACCATAGTCCGATGGTGATAGCAACCTTGCCATGAAGAGCATGATGAAAAATTGCACCCCCTGCACCGAGAATTTCTCAACAGCGCTCCAGACAGTGCCTTTAAACGTTTTTTCTCTTAACGATTCAGCCACGTTGCTCTCGTATTAGCGATTATTGTACATCTCTTCGTAGTACTTGCGGTAGTCGCCGGATAAAATGCGGTCTGACCACTCTTGATTTTCAAGGTACCACTTGACGGTTTTCTCAATCCCCTCCTCAAATTGCAGTGACGGCTCCCAGCCGGGCTCGCGCTGAAGTTTACGCGAGTCGATAGCATACCTGAGGTCATGTCCCGGGCGGTCGGTAACGTATGTTATAAGCCGAAGGCTATGTCCGTCTGGATTTCCCAAAAGACTGTCTACTGTGCGGATAATTGTTTTGATAAGATCTATATTTCTCCACTCGTTAAAGCCCCCAATGTTGTAAGTGTCGCCTGGGCGACCTTGATGAAAAATCATGTCAATTGCCCGCGCATGGTCTTCAACGTAAAGCCAGTCTCTTACGTTTTCTCCTTTCCCGTAAACTGGCAGCGGTTTCCCCGTTCGGATATTGTTGATAAACAGTGGAATTAGCTTTTCTGGGAACTGATATGGCCCGTAATTGTTTGAGCAATTGGTTATAACTGTCGGCAGCCCGTATGTGTCATGGTACGAGCGAACGAAATGGTCACTTGAGGCCTTTGACGCGCTGTAGGGGCTATGCGGATTGTACTTTGTGTCCTCAACAAAAAAATCGGTTCCGTATGCCTTGTGGCCCTCCGATGACGACCGTGTTGTGAACGGAGGCTCAACCCCCTCGGGATGAGTGATTTCAAGCGCTCCATAAACCTCGTCGGTGGAAATGTGATAGAACAGTTTGCCGTTATATCCTTCGGCCTGCGTTTCCCAGTATTCTTTGGCTTTTTGCAGAAGGGTAAGCGTGCCGATAACGTTTGTTTTAGCAAATACTAATGGGTCTTTTATGGAACGGTCAACGTGGCTTTCGGCTGCAAGGTGGATAATCCCGTCAATTTTATAATCCCGCATGATTCCCTCAATCCTGTCGGCATCACAGATGTCGGCTTTCTCGAAAACATAGTTCGGGGCATTCTCGATATCCCGCAGGTTTTCAAGATTCCCGGCGTAGGTCAGTTTGTCCACGTTGACAATCCTGTAGTTGGGATATTTATTGACAAACAGCCTTACCACGTGTGAGCCTATAAATCCGGCTCCACCTGTTATCAGTATATTCCTTTTGTAGTCAGAATCGGTCAGTCCCATTACTGCAATTCTTGGTTAATATTGCGTCTGTTGTTTACTTCATCAATCACCTGTAGCAGATATTGCCCATATTGATTGGCTTTCATCGGCTCAAGGATTTCGCGCATCTTTGATTCTGTAATCCAGCCACTGCGGTATGCGATTCCCTCGAGGCATCCCACTTTCAATCCCTGACGGTTTTCTATCGCTTCTATGTAGGCCGATGCTTCCGACAGCGATTGGTGCGTTCCCGTGTCGAGCCATGCAAATCCACGTCCAAGTAGCTGTATTTTGAGCCTCTCCTCATTCAGATAATTCTGATTTAATGTCGTGATTTCAAGCTCGCCGCGTGCCGACGGTTTTATCTGCTTCGCTTTCTCGGCAACGTCGGCAGGATAGAAATAGAGTCCCACGACGGCATAATTTGACTTCGGTTTCAGCGGTTTCTCCTCTATCGAGAGACATTTGTTGCCCGGTCCCAGCTCTGCCACGCCATAACGCTCGGGGTCTTTTACCCAGTAGCCAAAAATTGTCGCCGTTGAGTTTTGCTCGGCGTCTATAATCGCCTGTTTTAGTTTTGGTACAAAATAGCTCCCGTGGAAGATATTGTCACCCAAAATCAGACATCCGGCCTCTCCGGCAAGGAACTCTTCTCCCAATATAAAAGCCTGGGCAAGCCCGTCGGGCGACGGTTGCTCCTTGTAGGATATTTTTATTCCATAATCACTTCCATCCCCAAGCAATCCTTTGAACAACGGCAGGTCGCGCGGCGTTGAGATTAAAAGAACATCCCTTATTCCGGCCAGCATCAGCGTTGATAGCGGATAGTAAACCATCGGTTTGTCATAAACCGGCAGCAGTTGCTTGCTGATACCCTTTGTGATGGGGTAGAGACGGGAGCCGGTACCTCCGGCGAGTATAATTCCTTTCATACTGCGATTGTGGATTGGGTGTAAAACGCGTATTCTTCCATGAGGTGCATCTGTGCTTTTGAGACTCCGGCTGGGTTGTTTACCGGTGGACATTCGGTCAGGGCCTCGATATTCCGGTTTGCGACTGCGAAAATTAGTGAAATCAGAAATTCGGTCCAGAGATTGGTGATGAAAGCCTTTAGCCGTTGATATTTAGCCATGTATGTCTCGGCAGCCGATTTATTCCCAAGAACGAGATTGGCTACACAGAGGAGCGCCTGCAACTTAGCGTCGAGCTTATGATTGTTAATTCTGACAACTTCCATCCGTTGGCAGAAAATGTTAAGTTGAGACGCCAATGATATAGGAAGTGGTCGGTCTGCGTGGTAGTGGCGAAGCGCTTTAAGCAGTTGTGGCACGAATGCGTCTATCTGGTCATTAGCGCGTGTGGCATTCTTCGAAAATTCAAGAACTCTGACGTCGGAAGCCTTAATGTTGTAGGCTATAGTTCCGATATTGTTGTAAACCTGGAGAATAATGTTGCCTGATTTGCTTTTTGCGCGAGGCATATACGTGCCTATTAATCCCGGGAAATCACCGTTTACAACCTCCACCAGGTCTCCATCCTGAAGTACGACGTCGTCAAGCGAATAGTAGGGCAGGCAGTTTTGATATGCACGGGCTATTGTTTTGAAATGGTCCATTTCCGAGTCGGATATAACGGCATAACGTTCAGTGCTGCTCCGGTTGATTAGAAATGAAAATCCATTATCATGACTACACAAACTTTTGACCTCGTTCAGTGTTCCTCTTACAAAAACGTAATGAAACATCAGTTTGACCTGTTTCATCCGGGCTGTTCCGTTCTTCTCAACTCTGACAACGTAGGTTGGCGCAAACAGTTGCAGGTCTGCTCCATGTCGGCTGTTATGACGGTCTACCTCTTTTTGTGCAGCCTCGCCGGCCGTCGAATGACCAACGTAATTTAGCACATACCACGTTGCAACATGACTCTGAGCGGGAGCTATTCCCATTCCACTTTTTTAACTTTGAAACAAAACTCCACCTGGCTTGTCAAATCGCAAACAGTTGACCGCCAAATGGTTGCTGCCTGTAATGTGCCAAACTTCCGAAAACTCAACCCGTGAGGGCAACTCAATTCTATCACTATTCATTTCTAAATGTCAAGTGATTCCGCCGCAAAATTACTAAAAATAAATCATATAAAGAAGATAGAGGACCCGTTTTTATTTCAATATTGCCCTAAATTTATTTAACAAAATCATAAAACCGAGGGAAAGTACACATACTTAGGTTTGTAATATCCAATAAGGAGTCAAATCCCAATCTTGTAATTTATTATCGGAAATCTTAAACATTGTCCCAAAGGAAGCATTTATGGTGACCTCCGGTAGGAATGGTGGCGATGCTAAATTATGATGTGGTTGCCATATAGACTTAAAGTAAGCGTTCGGTTAATAAAGAATTATTCTTATATTTGTATTTTCAAAATGGTCGCACTTGTCGACCGTTTTGAAAATAGAATAATTATTTTTTACCTCAACATAATTGCCTATCATAGCACCTTTATTGAGGATTTAATTGCTCAGGAATGGTCTGATTACAAGTAATACGTTAAAATCTTCTAAAATGCGGATTTCTTGAATGTAGTATGTTAGTCCTTTGTATGCGACATTGATTGAAGAGTTGTTGATTTCTACAGACGTGCCTTTTCTCGTACAGGCGTTATAATAGTCCGACAACTTGAACTGAACTGTCAACTCATAGTCCTCGATTCCATCAATAACATTGACATCATTAAGGCGCACTGGATTATTGAGAGTCCTAAATGTGATTATGAATGCTGTGTTTCCTGCATTTTCTTTCTTCTGAAGACGCTCTGACGCTTTCAAAGATACCGTATAAAACGGATTGTCGTCTTCAGAATCAAACTCCTGTGCATTTGCGAATAGGCTCGCAAATAGCAGGACTAATGTGAATATCTTTTTCATATCTTTTAAGCAGGCATAATGGTTACACCTATTCTCATTGGCAAAATCAAGCCATGTTTTGTTTCCTTTCATGGTTCTTCAATGTTGTCCTAATTGTTTTGTGATAAAAATAAAAAAGAAGGTAGAAGCAAGTAAGTAGCGAGTGTCTAACTCTTTTACTTCCACGGCAAATATAACACTTTTGAGTAGGTAATAGTGCAATTTCCAAAAGAAAATATCCGCAAAAACATAAAACCATGGGTACTTAGGTTTGTAATATCCAATGAGGAGTCAAATCTCAATCTTGTAATTTATTACCGGAAATCTTAAACATTTCCCAAAGGAACCATTTATGATGACCTCCGGCGAAATGGTGGCAATACCCGGGGGTGGATTTGGATTAGGTGCAAAAAAAATCTCGCCGAGGCGAGATTTTTTCAAAATATAATATGAACATTTTTTACTTCACAAGCACTTTGTCAACTTTGTTGCCGTCAACCTTGATGTAAACGCCACCGGCTGCCGGATTGCTGATTTCAACGCCCTGCAGATTGAAGAAACGAACAGCGGCATTGCCATCGGCGTCAATGCTCTGAATGCCCGATTTATCCTCTTCGGCCTCAGTGGTAAACGCTACCTTTTCGGGAGTTACAGCGTCTTCTGAAACCTGGTCATCGTGAGAGTTGTAGATTACGGCTGTTACCTCAAATGTGTAGGCAGTCTCGGCTGTAAGATTGGTAAGGTTGATTACGGCCTCTTTGTTCTCGCCGGCTTCTACTTCGATTTTTTCAACGATGGGGGTAGCATCTTCGGCCACACCGGTCTGAGTGGCGATAATGTAGGCCTTGCCTCCGTCGGGCACGTTTTCAACAATGTAAGTAACCTCAATATCGGCCGAATTGGTCGTTACGTTTGAAGCCGTTGCCGTGCGAACAATTGCCGATGGCTGTGGCTCTCCTGCTACGAAATTCTCGGGGTACACCTCGCCCTTGATAAAGTCGTCTGAACCATATTCGCCTGAGCCGCCGAAGATGATGGCAGTGTAAGGGGTAAGCGGTTTCAGATTGCTGAATGTAAATTCATATTTTCCGTCTTCGGTTGCGATGGCCTTTTGGGGAGCCTCTTCCGAACCGTTAAGTTGGAAATATACATCGATTACTGCATCATCCTCAAATCCGGTAGCCTCTACGCTGCCAACGGTAAATGCAGCCCCGTTTGCCACCTGCTTGTAGCTAATACTGCTAAGCTCTATCTTGTAGGGAGATTCGGGCGTTTCAATTACTACAGGCTTACCCATAGGCATGATAGTGTTTCCGTTGTCGGGGTTGGTTGCCCTAAGGTCTACGTTGTATGTATAAATTTTCCCGGCTTCGAGACCTTCAACCTTTAGAGTTGCCGAAGTCTGATTTTTTACTACAACATTTTCCACTGTCGGACCGTTTGATGTAGATGCCAATACGGTAATGTCTTGGTCTTCGAGACCGGTTGCAATGAATTCTACATAAATGTCGGCTGTAGTCTCGGTAACATTTTGTGCTTCAGCCTTTACAAATTCCAGTTTGGCCGGAGCTTTGACCGTAGTGTATTCTTTAACAGCCTCATCAGATTTAACTTCACCCGATTCGGCCCATACGGTAACGGTGTAGGCCGTGCCAAAATCAACGTCTGCATAGAATGAAACGGAATAGGTAAATTCCCCTTCTGTACCCTCGGGAATTTCAACCGTTGACTTGCCTTCGGCAACCGGCTCGGTCCCATCTTCGGTTTCAACCTTGTAGTGAACATCATACGACTCCTCGATGCCATTGGCAATAACATTGGCTGTAATGCCCATCTGGCACTTGCCACCGCCGTTGTCGTACGAGAAAACATCCATCTGGTCTATCTCAAGCGTACCAAGCTCTTTTGTCTTCTCAGCCGATATGATTGTGTAATCCCAAGTACCTGCAACATCTCCGCTGTGTAATATACTGTTGTATAATTTACATCTGAAGCCGATATTGTCAGCATTTAAAATAAGAGACGAGTTTTTGCGATAAAACTTCACAAAACTCTCTGTCTCGGCATTATAATCGGCCCATACTGTTTGCTCTCCTTCTCCAAGGCTAGATATGTAGTAAGGCTGAACTACGGGGTAATAGTCTCCCTTTTTGCCTTGATCCCAACTATCAAATCTAAGACCGAGTGTACCGTCTCCATTGCTTGCACTCCCACCTATATAGAAAAATTTTGTAACGTCGTCAGGAAACATGAAATAAGCCTCATACCCGTCTACTTCGCAAGTCAATTGAAGTTTGACAGGGGTTGTACTTGTCCCTTCCGAGTTGTCATAGACAGTGAAAGTCCAGTCGCCCTCAAGGTCTTTGAGAGTTGTCTGGGCGAATGCCGGTAGTGTAAGCACTATCGCCAGCAAAAGTGTGTAGAATTTTTTCATAAAACTGTACTTTAAATTGGAAAATTGTAATGAATTTTGCCCTATTTATAATATATTGATTGTAGATTCTGCCGCAAATATATGCATTTTTTTTAAATAAAACAGCTTTCAGCCTTTAATTCAGGCTAATTCAGGCTATTTTACGACTTCCCTGTGGCCATTTTGAAATGGTCACATTTATCCAAATCCTGATGTATCAGTACCTTTACGGGAGGGCGATTTTGGTGGCCTTGTTGCCGCTTACCTTGATGTATATGCCGCTTGCCGGATATTCAATCTCCACTCCAAGCATGTTGTAGTAGCGAGTATCGTCTCGGTCGCCGGAGATTATCTCGGTGATGCCGCTGTTTTCAACGGTAAACGTAATCTCGGTTACATCCGATTTCTTGCCCGAAGCATAGATAGCCTGCACCCCGGCGGTGTGAGTCCCCGCGGTTACCCCTTCAAACTTGAAATAGGGCGTGGAGACATTTTCGCAGAACGTATTGTCAAGGTATACGTCGTAGGTGCACGTCTGATTGCCGGCAGTGTTATCGGTTGAATCATCGGCCGGTCCAACGTATACGTCGTCGATGAACGACAGCCATCCATCACGGGTGTTGTGGTGGAACGCCACTTCGATGCTTTTGCCTTCATACGCCGTCAATGGTATCTCATATCTCATCCACTCCTCGGTCAGCAAGAATGCGTCTAAGTAGTCGGGATTGGCGATCTCCTTGTTCTGAAGCGCACAGAACTCAAAAGAGCCGGGATACATCGATGTATAGCTTTTGGCGGTAAAGCGCAACACGTAGTTGGCTCCGATTTTAATGGTGGGAGAGATGAGCCAGTCGTCGCTTGTAGCCTGCTCGGCCGAGTTGAACATGGCATATTTGTCGCCGTCGGGCGAAATGAAGAGAGCGTCTTCCGATGCCTGTATCGGCTCGGTAGAGTAGGGGTTGAACACCATCGCGCCCACCTCTCCGCGCGATTGGGGCTTGGTGATGGTTGTACCGGCTATGCTGAAAGCATAGGTGGGCATCTTGTCGCCGTCGATAACGGTCCAGTCACCTATCTGCTGCGTGAAGTCGTCATAGGTTTCAAAGCTTTCGCGGAAACCTGTGTTTTGGTTCCACCACAGCTCTACAACGGCCTCTCCGGCATCGTTGAACGAGGTCTGATAAACGGGGTTATATGGTGCCAGAATAGTTTCATGGAGCGTGATGTCAATGCTCTTGTCGCCGTCAAGTTCTATGGTGGCGTTATATTCGTCATAGAGGTCTGACTCGATATTGAGCATATATGAGCCTTTGGCCAGGAAAGGAATCTCTACTTTGTCGAATGCGTCGACGGTTGTAGTAATCAGTTTTGCCGTCTCTGTGTTGAGCAGGCTCACAGGTATCCCTTCAAGCGAGGCCCCATTGTCGGCCTGAAGGTTGAGCGTCAGCGAAGCATAGCTGTCGGCTCCCGGAACCGTAAGGTCTACCGTTACCTCTTCACTTGAGGCCACAACATATTTAGCCGTGATGCCAACGGTGTGTTCTCCGGCGGCGATGTTGTTGAACGTATAGTCATATTCGGGCGTTTCGGCTACCTTTTCGCCGTCGAGCGTTACGATGAAAACCTCGTTAGGATTGGCCGCCGAGAATCGCTTTACTCTGCGTGCTTTGCGCGGCAGTTCGGCCGGTCCAACGTAAAAATCATCAATCATCAGCATGAAGCTGCCCTGCGACATGCAGTGAATGGCAATATAAACCTCCTGCCCCTCGTATGCGGCAAGGTTGTAGCTTATCTCCTGCCAGGCTCGATAGTCAACGGTCTGGTAATTCCCCGGAGTGAGCTGCTTGAAATCTTTGAGGTCGGTCCCTGTTGTCGATATTGCCACGGCGAAGCGGTCGGGCTGATATTCCGATGCTTTGGCCATGAAGCTGACGATATTGTTGACACCCACCTTGATTTTCGGCGAAATCAGCCAGTCGTTGTTGGCGTTTCCCGAACGCGTGCGAACGAAGCCTACAAACTGCTTCCCACTGTAGGGCCGCAACACTTCATACTCGTAATACACCGGCGGGTCAATGGTCAGTGCGTTGAAGATTGTGGCATACTGCTGGGTGCCACGGTTGGGGTAATATCCTTGAATCTCGGCAGCCGGCTCCTTGTCGAGGTCATAGCCGCTCCAGGGGGCAAACTCAACGGCAAACGGCTCGTAGCTCTCAAAATCGTCAAAGAAGTAATCTGTTTCCCGGTTCCACTGCACGGTGGCGGTATTGACGCCGGTAAACTCATTATGATTCACCGTTGCCTGGAGGGCGTAGGGAGTCCTGACAGCCTCGTTCAGCAACACGTGGATAGTTTGAGCCTCGCGGTGGTCAACGGCCGTGTTGACATACTTTTCAAGCCCCAGCGGCGTGCCGTCGACTGTCAGCGTGAAAACACCGGCCGGAACGTAAGAGAACTTGGCGATACCGCTGGCATTGACCTTCACCGGGTCAAAAACCCAGCCGCTCTCTTCGCCATGTAGTTCAACGGTTAGTCCCTGGGTTGATACTCCTGTAACTGCCTCAACTTCAACTGTTAACGCTGATGTTGATTGTGCCGACAACATTGCCGGCACAGCGGCTGCCGCCGCCAATATAATCAGATTGATAATTTGTTTCATATTTTTGTAGATGAGATTCATAGCCGCAAAATTACAAAAATAATTTCATTAAACACCCCCATAAATTTACTTTTTGCTGCGGCTCCCCCACGGCTCGGACACAACCTCCCCGAGCTTACACGCAGCCGTTCTTGGTATGGGGTTTAACTTTCATTCAGTAATATATCAACCTCTTTCTTAAGAACAGGCAAGTGGTTGATTAGAATACCCCATATTATCACCGGCTGAAGGGAATCGTAGGCATGGATTATGAAATTCCGTAAATTTACAATCTTGCGTGCTGATGAAATTTTTATATCAGGTTTGATTTTTAGTATTCGGTTGATTGCTTCTCCAATAATAGCCAAATTGCGCTCAACTGCGTGCTGATAAAGTAAATCGTTACAAAATACATTGTAGTTTCGTGAACGCTCGTTCATGAAGATTTCAATATTGTTGATGGATTGCTTCACATCATACAGATATTTTTTAAGGACCTCATCCATAAACTAATTGTTTTGTACGTTCGATTTCACTTTTAAAATATGGATTTTTTATTGATGATTCGTCAATGAGATCAACGTTCCGACCGAAAAGTTCCTTTAAATCGGCGTAAAAATCCAGGATATTGTCGGCGTATGACAGGTAATCGACGTCGGATGTGAAATTTACTAAGAAGTCCACGTCGCTTTTTTCGTTGAAGCGGGGTGTTAGAATTGAACCGAAAACATACATATTCTTTACCCTATATTTACGACATAGGGCAACGATTTTGTCCATATTTTTGTAGATGAGATTCATATCACAAAGTTAGTACAAATTTCCAACATAACAATAACAGTCACTAAATAAGCGTTCAACCGTGTCAAAAAGTAGAAAGAAAAATTGCCCGAATGGTATAACTTACATATTACTCTTTCCTTTCCCGATTTTATTTGACAATGTTTTCTGAGAGAAACTTCTGTAGGTTGTGAGTTCAAGATTGAGTTTGCCTGATGCTCTGAGAAGTTTTCTCAATGAAGTAACAAATTCCTGACATTCTTGAAGTGCATTGAGGTAAACATACGTTACAGCCAAATCTTGCGTATTCCCCTTTTGAAGCAGGTCATAAATTGTTCTGACATTTTCGGTGAGCGAATCTTTTATTTCGCTGCAACGTCTTCGCAATTCATCAATTCTCTCCGGATGGTTACTATTCAAGGTAATTTCGGTATCATTCAGCAATTTATTTATTCTACCGCACATTATTCGGAATGGTTGTTGTAATTCTTCAGGCAATCGTCGGAAGTTATTGTCAACATGTTCTTTAAAAGCTTCGTTCACACGTCGAAGATTGTAGGTCATAGACATTGTCATATTGTTGCAAAGATGGAACCAGGCACTTTTTTCCATTGCGATTTCAGGATTGACTTTCCTTAAACATAAGGTCATTTTGCGTCGTTGTCCTTTCAAAATTGATTTTTCCAACATAAGAGCTTTTTCCGTGCGAGCCAATATCTTAGGGTTGTCGGATAGGAATCCCTCGGTAGTATCGGTAAAACTATCGGATATGAAGCGGATGAAAGATTTCTGTTTTTCGTTGATGTATATCCTTAAAAGAGACCAGACCTCTGTTGGGTTTTCTGTGGATAGAATTGTTTGGAACAACGTGTCTTCTACCCCTTCTTTTTCCTTTTGATTAAATTTTATGTTACTACGGATGAGTAATGCAACCGCAATGACTCCTCCCATTAACATTATAGCCACGCCTCCTTTATGCATTAGAAACACAACCAGTCCGGCACCTAAAAAAGCCACTATTGCCGTTATAAACCATCCACCTATAACAGATATTACACCGGTAATGCGGAAAACAGCGCTTTCGCGACCCCAAGCTTTGTCGGCAAGAGATGTCCCCATTGCGACCATGAAAGTGACAAAAGTGGTGGATAAAGGAAGCTTTAAAGAAGTGCCAAGAGCTATAAGCATGCTGGCAAGCATAAGGTTGACACTTCCTCTCACGAGGTCAAAGGCAGCGCCTTTTTCTTCCTGGGTTACTTTATTATCCATTCGGCGATTTACCCACTTTTTCACGGCAATCGGGGTATGATTTATAATCCATTCCGAGACATTAAGGGTCGACCTGACTATGGAACGCCCCAATCTCGAGGACCCAAACATTTCCTCTCCTTGTGATTTAGAACTTAAACCTACTGTGGTTTTGGTTACTTCACGAGCCTTTTTGGATGTTGCTAATGAAATCACCATAATTGCACCCGCTCCCAAAAGAAAATATATCGGAGTGTTGGCCGAGCCCATAAGGCTTCCCATCATAAACCCTTGGTAGTCACCCATACCTGACGCTGTGTAATCCTGATAGGAAGAAAACGCAGTCAAGGGTACACCGATAAAATTCACAAGGTCATTGCCGGCAAATGCCATTGCCAAAGAGAAGGTGCCCAACATTACAACCACCTTGAATGTATTTACTTTCAGGCAATGCAACAGCTGCATGATAACTGTAAATACTATGAA